>NZ_JABMCR010000013.1 GCF_013179555.1 Bacillus haikouensis | reverse complement strand
GAAAAGCAGGATATCAGGAAATTAAGACTCCGATTATGATGAAACAGGAATTATGGGAGCAATCAGGCCACTGGCACCATTATCATGAAAATATGTATTTTTCAGATGTTGATGATCAATCTTATGCGATAAAGCCGATGAATTGCCCGGGCGCTGTGCTGATTTATAAAAGCCGGAAAAGAAGCTATCGTGAGCTGCCGATCCGGTATGGGGAACTGGGATTAGTCCATCGCCATGAGCTTTCAGGTTCTATTAGCGGGTTGCTCAGGGTCAGGTCTTTCACTCAGGATGATGCTCATATTTTTGTTCTTGAGGACCAGATCCAATCGGAGCTTAATAGCGTTCTAGATTTAATTGATGTCTTTTACTCCAAGTTTGGATTTAGTTATAAGATTGAACTTTCCACTCGTCCTGAGGAGTATATGGGCTCCATTGATATGTGGAATAAAGCTGAAGAGGATTTAAAAAGAGTATTGCAGAATCGAAATACAGATTATCAAATTAATGAAGGTGATGGCTCATTTTATGGACCAAAGATCGATTTCCATCTTGTAGATTCCATTGGGCGCAGCTGGCAATGTGGTACTGTACAACTTGATTTTCAGATGCCTGTAAAATTTGATTGTGAATTTATAGGGGAAGACAATAAAGTACACAGGCCAATCATGATTCACCGTGCGATATACGGTTCCATTGAGCGTTTCATGGCCATACTCATTGAACATTATGAAGGGAATTTTCCGATGTGGATTGCCCCTGTTCAAGTCAAGGTGCTTCCGATATCCGAGAAACAAAAGGAATACGCTCTCCAAGTAAAGAGGCAATTGGAAAACGAAGGAATAAGAGTGGAACTCGATGATCGAGATGAGAAAATCGGATATAAAATCAGGGAGGCTCAGATGACAAAAACACCTTATTTAATGGTGGTTGGGAGTAAAGAAAGTGAGGCGGGAACGGTGTCCTTGAGAAATCGCAAAGGGAAATCAGAGGTACTTAATCTGGTAAATGCCATTCAATTCATGGTTGAAGAGGTGCGGAAGTAGAATGATAATATGTTTTGAAAGGGTGGAGGCAGAACAGTATCGTAATACTGGTACCTGCCAAAGTGATCCCGCCGCGGAAGGAAAGGGATGTATCTTAAATTACAAAGATATGTAGAATATTAATGGATCACTCTGAACTCTTCCTTGCCGGGGACTGTAACCTGCCTGTATATATCTATAATTTGAAGAAATTGGTATAATGAAAAGTATGGGGGAACCAGCCTGGACTCTGAATAATCATGAGAAATCAACGTGTAGTATTGATAAAGAAAACCCGCTTACATAGGCGGGTTTCTTTATAAAATATTCGAGTTATTCTTCGGTTCATGCAGGGCCATCTGCTTGAGTTCAAGTTTCATTTTTTCTGTTTCGATAACAAAGTTCTCATGTTTTAATTGTTCCAGCTTCAATTGATCCTCAATCATTCTTTGTTTGATTTTTGATTGTTTTTGAATATGATCTGTAAAAATAGCAATGATAGGAATGGAAAAAATCATGATAACGGCAATGATTCCAGTCATTTTTTGCCTCCTTGTTTCATCGAAGTGAATTCATTATTATACTTAATAGTAAAATTATAACAAATACAGACGAGCTAGTATAGATGAATATATGACAATCAGTAATTTGTATAAATTTTCATCATATGCATTTATGATAGAAGAAAACATGGTATTCTATAATTATTAATAGACATAGACTGGAGAATACATATGCGATTTACTAAAAAAATTCCTAATATGCTTACATTGGGTAACTTATACTGCGGTTTCTTATCAATCGGCTTTGCTGCCAATGGTCAATTCAAGAATGCAGCTGTATTGATCATTATCGGCATGATGCTCGATAGCATGGACGGGAGGCTTGCGAGGATGCTGGATGCCGACAGTACATTAGGTAAAGAATTGGACTCCCTGGCTGATATCGTTACATTTGGTGTCGCTCCCTCATTCCTGGTGTACTATACTTCCTTTCACCAATTTGGGTTATTAGGCTTATTTGTGGCAGGGCTGCTTCCATTATTCGGCGCGTATCGCTTGGCCCGCTTTAACACTAGTCCTCCTAAGTCGTCGCTGCATTATTTTATAGGAGTCCCAATTACAGCTGCCGGCGGGATTCTCGCCATTTTGACTTTATTCGGAGACCGTATCCCCAACATCGTTACGTCGGTCATTTTTACTGCCATGTGTTTTTTGATGGTAAGCAGGATCCGCATTCCAAGTTTCAAGGAAATTCCGCTTCCGAAATATGGAACGATCGTCACACTTTTTATCGGTGCATTATTGTACGTCATTTACAAAGGGACATATGAGCAATTTCCTTATTTGATATATATAGCCGCCCCATTGTACTTTGCCTATGTGGCATATCGATTTATCAAAAGAGGGAAACATGAATAATTTAAAAAGCATTGGACATTCCGATGCTTTTTTTAATTTACAGAAGGAGAGAAAGCCTTTTCCTGCCATTTATGATAGAAGTATATGATGAATGAAATACCGAAAATGACCAGCAAATACTGCCAGGGCGCAATATTTTTGTATTCTGCGATGCCCAATACGTTTAATAATGGAAGTGCGACAAAACACATAAATAATCCATAAAAAAATTTATTAGGATAAACAGTGAGAAACGGTGATAGGTAAAACGGAAAATCCAAAACGTCCCCACTGCAAAAGCTCCATAGGCGATGCTTGTATCGATCATATAGCCCCAGGGAACAATATACTCATGGATTTCCCACCAGTCATAAGTATACGCGATCTGGAAGAAGATGGTCATCAACAAGCAGGTTAAGAATGTGACGGGCATATAACGCCTGATCGTTTCTGGTCTTGCAAAATACAAAGTGAACCAGGGAAGTAAAAAACCGATAAACAAAAGGATTCTTGCGGTAAAGCTCCCATACGTTTGATAATCCTAATTCTTTCGTAAGGAAACAAGAGTATGCATATAGATTACGAAAGCAATGTCCGGGAACAAGTTTCCCGGACATTCTTTATGCCAACATTTCCAACAGCAGACCGCCAGCAGCTCCAGTGACGACAACGAACCACGGCGGAAGCTTCCATATGACCAGCATGCTGAATAATATTGCAGCAAATGCAAAGTCGATCGGTGCTTTGATAGAACTGATCCAGATCGGGTGATAAAAGGCTGCAATCAAAATGCCGACAACACCTGCGTTCACACCCAATAGTGTTCCATTAATTTTGGGGTTGCTTCTCAAACTGTTCCAAAATGGAAGTGTTCCCAAGATGAGCAGGAAAGCTGGCAGGAAAATAGCAAAAGTCGCTAGCAATCCGCCTTGCCACCCATTTATTACAGCCCCCAAATAGGCTGCAAACGTAAAAAGCGGTCCGGGTACTGCTTGAGCTGCCCCATATCCTGCAAGGAACGCTTCTTCTGTTAACCAGCCGGTCGGCACGAATTCACGTTCCAATAGCGGTAGAACGACATGGCCGCCTCCGAACACCAATGAACCCGATCGGTAAAAGCTGTCAAGCACAGCAATCCAATTCAGTGATGTCATTTCCCTTAATACCGGAAGCAAGATAAGAAGTCCGAAAAACAATGATAAACATACCGCGGCAAACTTCTTTGAAACAGGAAATGACAGCGAAGTGTTAACCTCTGCTTGTTGGTCCTTAAATAGTACATATCCGATAAAAGCGGCAATCAGAATGACACCGATCTGAGCGAAGGCAGTCTGCCATAAGAGGGTGCCGACTAAAGCGAATAGTGCGATTGCTTTTCTTTTAACGTCAGGAGTCAATTTCCCTGCCATACCCAATATGGCATGAGCCACCACTGCAACAGCTACAATTTTAAGACCTCTTATCCAGCCTGCATCGGCAAAATTCAAATCGTTCACCAAAATCGCAAAAATGATTAGCGCAATCACTGATGGGAGAGTAAAGCCGATAAATGAGACGATGCCCCCCAACACCCCTGCACGCATGACACCAATACCAATACCGACTTGGCTGCTTGCCGGACCGGGAAGGAACTGACAGAGCGCAACGAGATCAGCGTAGCTCTTTTCATCCATCCATTTTCTTCTTCTGATATATTCCTCATGAAAATAACCTAAATGCGCGACAGGACCACCGAAGGACGTCAATCCTAGCCTAGAGGAAATCAGAAATATTTCAATGAGTGATTTAATCTTCCGAGGTATCGATTGTGTTTTCATATGTCACCTTCTTAAATTTAATTTTTTATTTCCTTGAAAAGCTCATATGCTTTAACACGTGCTTCGTCCAGTATGAAGTTCCCTTTCGAAGTGGTACTGTAATACTTTCTGATTTTACCTTCCACTTTCCGGTCCTCTCTAATCAGTAAGCCGTCTCTTTCCATGGAGTGAAAAATCGGATAAAGCGTACCAGAACTGATATTATACCCATGCTCCCTCAATTCTTCCAGCATCCACGAACCAAAGACAGGTTTCTCCTTCGCGTGATGGAGCACATGAATATGAATGAAGCCAAGAAAGAGTTTCCTGAGTACTTTGTCTTCCATAGATTCACCTCGTTCATAGTATTGGTTACCGATATCGAACTTCGATATCGGTATTTTACAATTGAAGTATAACAAGCATTTTCGTGAATTCAAGAAGAATGAGATCTATTTACAACTTCTTAACAATTGAGTTTGTGAATGGGGTTTACCCAAAAGGTGATAAGCAGGGGGATAGTTTTTGATACGGTTTGTTAGGTATATGTACTGAAGAATTCAAACGTTGCTTGGATTCTTTTTCCCGCTCAAAATGGACTCTCGCACATAAAGCAAATACCCCAGAAGAACCTCTTATGTGTAAGGATTTATAAAATACCCTCTTATAGTTCTAATTTATCAAGTTAGGAAAATCTGGGAATACGTGTGGAATTCAGCCAATATACTTTATAGGTTTTATTCTTACTAAAAAGGAGAGAGGCTATGTTTAAGAAGCTTTGGCTGATGGTTGTCGCTCTATTCTTATTTTTTCCAACTTGCGGGCTTGCCGGTGATTTCGGTAAAGACGATCCATCCGGGGTTCCTGGACAATGGTACGTGGGGGACACACCTTCCTTTGTAGCACCATCTAAACATCCCGTGTTATTTGTCCACGGTTTGAATTCGTCATCTAATACTTGGTGGGACGCCAGCAATATGTATGATACCGCCTATCAAAATGGCTATGAGACAGCGTTTATCGACCTCTACCCGACGAGAACCATGTGGGATAATGGTGCTCTGCTAGCAGAAAAAATTCGTGAAATGTACGATTATTTTGGAGAAAAGGTCGTCATAGTCGCTCACAGTAAAGGGGGGGTGGATACGCAATCTGCGCTGGTCCATAATGGTGCATCTCCATATGTTGCCCGCGTGATTACCCTGTCCTCTCCACACAACGGGTCAGAGTTGGCGGACCTTGCATATAGCAGTTGGGCCGGCTGGCTTGCAGGTATCCTCGGAAGCAGGAGTGATGCAACCTACTCTCTCCAGACAGGATATATGAGTTATTTTCGTGAACAAACTGACTCACACAGCAATGTTGGAAAAGTACCTTTCTATACATTTGCGGGTACAAAGTGGGGGAGCTTCGGCAGTTCGTTATATTGGGGGGGATTGTATTTAAGCTCTTATGGAAGCAATGATGGAGCGGTTACCGTAAACAGTTCCCGATTGCCTTATGCAACCCATTTGAACACAGGCAACTGGAATCACTCAACGATAAAAGAAGGATCTTCCACTTTCAATCTGTTTAAGGATTATCTGAATGAAAACTCTCCTGCAAATAACGGCTTAAATGCACACAGTGATGATTCAGTCAACCTTGCTGCTTCAGCATATGTCCGGGGCGGGGCATACAAAGGAAATAAACAGGAAACCTTTTTTATTGAGGAAGGGACTGAAGAAGTTACGATCGATTGGATCAGCAGTCTTAAAGATGCCAAACTGACCCTTGAGGATCCTGATGGGGGGCGTTCTCACATCCTTAACACAACAGCAGATGAAAATGGAATCTTCGAGGGAGCATATCATCACAGCGTGACCATCCGTGCTCCCATAGCAGGTGAATGGAAGATAAAGGCCAGTACGCATGCAAAGGAACATTATCTGCTGAATGTGACGTATGAAAGTGAAGTGAACAATCTAGTCAATATACAATTATACTCAGACCGTATGAAAGTGAATGGGAAAAACAGTAAAGTGAAAATCAGTACCGATGTAACAATCGACTATTATAAGAATGGAAAGCTAAAAGCAGAGAGCTTAAAGGTTAAAGATTCAACATTTGAGCTGCCGAAGCTAGGTGAAGGTGTATATAACCTTACGTTAGATATCAATGGGAAAAACGGAAATGAAATATTTAAGAGGACGCTGGTAAAATCAATATATGTGGATGATGCAGGAAGTTTGTATTTCCCTTGACAACTTGTCGACCTATATCCGGTGAAGCTCATGTAAAATGGGCTTCTTTTTTTGTAAGGGGAATAAATAGGTGTAGAAAAGGTAAATATTTATTGATTCTAATAAAGCAGTTCATCTACTTTTAGTTAATTTAAACTGCATATATAGTCTCCGGTATAAAGAATCATTTATCGGCACTTTTCGACAATAACATTAGTCAATTATCACCCATGACTCTTCATTAATCAGTTCTTTTGTTTTATTTTTCCGTAAAGAAAAGGGTTTCTTGTCGGAAAAATCAAATACGTTTAGAGTACCGAAACAAAAAGGAGGACTACATATGAAGAACAAATGGGTCAAAGGAACAGTATCTGGGGTATTGATGGCATCAGGAATAGCGTTGACAGTTCCACACACACCGGTCTCAGCTGACGGACCCGATTACAATGGGAATGAAACTATCAAGAATGAACGACTTCACAGTTATGAGGAAATGGTAAAACTGCTGGAACGCCTTGATGCCAAGTCAGAAGCACTTTCACTTGAAATATACGGTCAGTCCGTAAAAGAACGCGACTTATATCTTGCAAAATTCGGAACAGACGAAAACAATCCGACGATATTATATTTAACCCAGCAGCATGGAAACGAGACGCTCACAACCGAAGGCGCACTAAAATTCATTCAACATCTTACCTCTAATTCAAAAGAAATAAAAGAAATGTTAGACAATGTCAACATATTAGTCGCTCCACGTTTAAATGTCGATGGGGCAGAGGGGGACGTCAACTTTTCATTAGATGAATATGTATCAGGAACGCACACACGCTATAATGCAAATGAGGTTGACCTGAATCGCGACCATGTTGACCGGGAGCAGCCGGAGACTCAGGCACTCCATGAAAATGTCCTGCAGAAGTATTCTCCTGATTATATGATCGATCTTCATCACCAGGGAGCAGAGACAACTCTTGGGGATACTGATGAGCTAGTATCAGGTTCGATTCTATATCCAACGAACGAAGAAGTAGACCCCAAAGTTGTAGAGAAGTCCAAACAGCTTGGCGCAATCTTATACAATACTGTGGAAAACAGAGGTTTCGGCACAATTTCAAAATATATCGGTGGTTCTGCTCAAACCATTTCCCGTAACGGCTTGGCTGCGGAATATGGAATCGCTACATTGCTTTTTGAAATGAGAGGGATGGCGGATCACTACCGCGAGGACTATGTTCTTGGTCAAAAGAGCAACGGATACCTGATCAAGCAAGCTGTTATCGGAATGGAGGCGACCGCAAAAGCGATTGCCGACGGCTCGATTGAAGAAGCCGATATCTCTTTCTGGGATACTTTGCCTGACAGTTCCTATAATAGGAGTGAGAGTGAATAATAATCTCTTTATAAAAAGTGTGCGTCTGACGCGCACTTTTTAATCTTTTCGTATTATTTTACAATCATAACCGGACATTTCACCCGCTTCGCGACTTTATGGCTCACACTCCCAAGCACCATTTCCTGAAAGGTGTTTAGGCCGCGGCTTCCAATGACCAGTGCGTCATATGTGTGCTTATTTGCGTATTCAATAATTTCGGGTCCGGGTTCACCATGCAAAAAAATCGTATTGAAACGAATTTCAGCATGTCTCGCTTTTTGTTCAATCAATTGAAGTTTGTGTTTTCTTTTGTCTGCTGCATTCCTCCCCCAATGTTCCAGGACGTCATCCTTAGATTGTTTCCCGTCAATCACATAAACAATATCAATTTCCGCCCCTTTTTGAAAGGATGCAAGAGCAATTGCCTTTTCCGCAGCTCTGATTGAATGATCAGATCCATCAGTGGCAAGTAAAATTCTTTTAAACATGGAATCCCCTCCAATGATTTGAATTTTCTGAATGTACTTTATTTTACCCCTTTTTCACGTAAATTAATGTATTTTTTTTCAAACTTTAAGTTTGGTAGAAAAATGAAGGAAAACGATTGAAGAGAGAGATTATTCATCATGATCCCGCTTTCATTAATGGTTCACAAAAAGGTAGATTCATTATATAATGTGCCTTGTGTAAAACGGCCCCGACTTTCATGAGAGTTGAAAGTCAAGACAAAATACAAAAGAGGTGCATTATGAATTTAACTTCAAAAATTAAATATGAGTGGTTTGGAAATATTCGCGGCGATATACTCGCAGGGATGGTCGTGGCGATGGCGTTAATTCCAGAAGCGATTGCGTTTTCGATTATCGCTGGAGTTGATCCGATGGTCGGATTGTATGCTTCATTCTGTATTGCGGTTGTCATTGCATTTGTTGGTGGACGTCCAGGCATGATTTCCGCCGCGACGGGAGCAACAGCACTTTTAATGACAACTTTAGTAGCTGAGCACGGATTAAAATATTTACTTGCTGCCACAATCCTGACAGGTGTGATTCAAATAGTTATGGGTATCCTTAAATTAGGCCGCTTAATGAAATTTGTCCCGCGGTCTGTTATGATTGGCTTCGTTAACGCATTGGCAATTCTGATATTTACTGCACAATTACCACATTTTGCAGGAGAAGAATGGATAATGTATGCGATGGTAGCTGCTGCTTTAGCAATTATTTATATCTTACCTCGTTTTACTAAAGCTGTTCCTTCACCTTTAGTTGCGATCATTGCAGTGACGATATTTGCTGTAATGACCGGGACAGGTGTTCGAACAGTGGGTGATATGGGTGAATTGACACAGGCATTACCTATTTTCTTAATTCCGGATATCCCGTTTAACTTTGAAACATTGCAGATCATATTCCCATATTCTTTATCGATAGCGATTGTCGGATTGGTAGAGTCTTTATTAACTGCTTCAATTGTGGATGATATGACAGACACAACAAGTGATAAGAATAAAGAAGCGAAAGGTCAGGGTATTGCCAATATCGTATCAGGATTCTTCGGCGGTATGGCAGGCTGCGCGATGATCGGACAGTCCGTTATCAATGTCAAATCCGGCGGCCGCGGCAGACTATCTGCCTTTGTGGCAGGTACATTTCTGATGATCCTGATTCTGCTCTTGAATGACTTCTTGGTTCAAATTCCGATGGCAGCGCTCGTAGGAGTCATGATCATGGTATCAATTGGGACATTTGACTGGGGATCCGTATTGAATCTTCACAAAACCCCGATTACAGACAGCATTGTTATGCTTGCTACCGTTATTACGGTGCTTTTCACTCACGACTTATCGAAAGGTGTCCTGGTTGGTATCATTTTAAGTGCAGTATTCTTTGCTTCTAAAATTTCAAAAGTGAAAATTACATCGATGGGATCGGAGAAGGCGAATAAGAAAGTATACCGCGTATCCGGACAACTGTTCTTTGCTTCAGTTACAGAGTTTGTAGAAAACTTTGACTTTACCGAAGATGTAAAAGAAGTAACGCTGGATCTTACAAATGCTCATTTATGGGATGATTCAGCTGTAGGTGCTATTGATAAAATCGTACTCAAATACCATCAGAATGGTGTTAAGGTTAACTTGGCGGGACTAAATGCAGAAAGCAATAGATTAATGGACAGACTGGCTATTCATAATAAGAAAGGCGGCCTGGATAAGGCTGTAAATCATTGATAAATTGAAAAAACCCGGCAGAGATGTGATTCTCTGCCGGGTTTTTTGTGTTTAATAGATTCCAACTGCATCGAATGAGAGATTTACTGCATTCACCTCTGCTGAACCGCTGCCATAAAGGTCGGCTGCCGCCTGGACAGCAGCTGCTCTCGCCTGGCTGAAGGTAGAAGAAGAAGTGAGATACACAGTGTTCATGCGATAGTAGATGTCACCCAGCTTCTCACGACCAATTCCAGGTACGGTCACGCCATAAAACGAACCTCCTTCACTTAGAAGATAAGCTTGTTTGTTAATGATTCCTGAATTAATGTGAACTCCTCCGTTATCTTCTGTTCCTGTATAACGGACAGAGTAGTGGTCAGGGTCGCCGTATTTACTTGGATCGCTCATGGACCTTAGGGCATCGCCGCTTGTACCAGGAGTGTAAATGTCTTCACCGATTTCAAAATCAGGGTTCGATCCTTTTTTATATTCTACCAGTGTTCCGAAAATATCTGAAATTGCCTCATTCAAGGCACCTGATTCGTTCTGATAGACCAGGTCTGAGGAGAAGTTAGTAACGGCATGTGTCAGTTCATGTGCAACAACATCTATTCCGCCGGAAAGTGGTGCGAATGTTGTCCCGTCACCATCTCCGTAAACCATTTGTGAACCGTTCCAGAATGCATTGTTGTAACCGCTGCTGTAATGGACGGAAGATACAAGTTCAGCCCCATTATTGTCATAGGAATTTCGGTTGAAGTTCTCTTTGTAAAAATCATATGTTTCACCGGCGTAGTGATGCGCATCGACAGCAGCTGCATCGTAGGAAGCGTTCAGTACATTATCGCCATCTTTCCAGAGCGTGCCAGGCAGAAAAAATTGAGGGAAGAATGTTCTGTTATTCATATTGTATGTGTAGATTCCTCCTCCTCGCGTATTATCCTGCAGATAATAAGCTCCATTGGATAAAGTCGTGTTCAATGACTTAGTGTCACCAAGTACACCTTTACCACTACCTACTTGATCAGTTCCGCTGACATCGTGCATATCATTGTATTTATTAATGATTTCTCCGGTTTTGGTATCAATGAAGTAATTCCAGTTGCCCGGTTCCGGCTGCAGGAAATTCAAGTTTATGAAATAAGCGTATCTGGCAGAATCACCGTCTGTATAAATTACAAGTTCAGGCTTTGCATCTTTTTCCAGTTTAGGATCGATACCTAAATCTTCCTTGGCAATTCTAAGTGCTTTATTCGCTTTCACCTTTTTACTTGCCTTCAAGCTTTCTTTATCCAAGTCGGCAACCACGGCACCTGAGAATGCCTGGATGATACCATCTTCATTTACTACAGCTGATTGAGTGGACCCCCAGACAGGGACACCTTTATATACTTGTTGAAAGCGGACGACAGTAAGCCCAAGTTTATCCTTTTCCACTGATAACACTTTGAATTGTTCTTTTGCTTCCTTGTTCGTCAATTTGAATGTTTGTCTGTTTTTTTCCAAATAAGAAAGAACAATGGATTCAGCTTTTCCTTTAGCTGGAGCAGAAAGGATTCCTGTTACAAATTCCGGTGTTCCTGCTTTTTGGTTCCACTGAATCTTTGCTTGTGGTTGTGCTGCTGCACTTCCGGTTGCAAGCATTCCAGCCAACAATCCTACCGATAAACCAATACCTGCCAACTTTTTCTTCTTCAAATGATCTCCTCCTGTTTTTATATTTCTAAAAATTCTGTCAATAAAATCGTATCATTCTATTGATTCTCTGGGTATTGAGAAAATAAGGGACTATATGAGTATATAAAATAGGGTATTTTCGAGGAGAATCAGGAAAATTTTCATGAAAAGAGGAAAAATGGGCAAAAGAAAATTTTCTGATACTAATGGATAAATATGTTAAAGTATAAGAGAGTAGTAACTCAAAACAGGGAGTGGTCGGATTGACGAATGATTTTTACTGTGATGAAGTAATGAGCGGAAAGACTGAAGTGAAGAAAGTTTATGAAACAGATAATACACTGGCGTATTATCATACAAAACCTTATTACAGAGTACATATTGTGGCAATTCCTAAGAAACACATCCCATCTTTGACTAAAATGGAGGAAGGAGATCACGCTGTCTTCAGTGAATTGATTGATACTGTAAGAAAAGTGGCAGGCGAGGTCGAAAAGGAATACGGTGCATGCCGAGTGATCACGAATGTAGGACAATATCAGGATTCCAAGCATCTTCATTTTCACATTGCTTCAGGTGAAGTGATAAAATAAGAAGAGCCCTCACAGTCTGAAGCAGGCTGGATGGCTCTTCTTATTTTCAGATTAGTATCTTACCGCATCATATGAATTGATTCTGCCATGCTGAGTGTAAGTACCTGTTCCACTCACGTAATCGGCAGTCTGTTCGATTGCCTGGCGGATTTGGCTATTGCTGCGGCCCTGGCTGGCAAGGAGTCCCGCAAGTCCTGCAACATGTGGAGAAGCCATTGATGTCCCGGACATGTAAGCGTACCCGTTATTCGGTACCGTTGCAGCGATGTCTACACCAGGTGCAGACACATCCACCCATGAACCATAGTTTGAGAATGAAGCTCTGCGATCAGCACTGTCCACGGCACCAACTGCAATTACATTTGCATAGGAAGCCGGTTCAAATGTAGTTGAGACTCCGTCGTTTCCAGCAGCAGCGATGACTACACTTCCTTTGTTCCATGCATAGTTAACCGCATTTTCCAATGTACTTGTTGAGCAATCACAACCTAAGGAAAGGTTGATGACTTCCGCACCCTGGTCGGCAGCATAACGGATTCCATCAGCAATGTCTGCCAATGAGCCGTTTCCACTTGCATCCAGAACTCGTACAGCAAGGATTCTTGTGTTTGGTGCCATCCCTGCAATACCTGTGCTGTTATTGGTTTCAGCGGCTGCAGTACCTGCTACATGCGTACCGTGGCCATTCAGATCCATCGGGTAATAATCATTGTCTACGAAGTCATAGCCACGGATGGTTTTTCCGTCAAGATCAGGGTGGTTATAATCGACACCAGTATCAAGAACTGCGATTTCCTGACCGCTGCTGCCGCGGGTATAATCCCATGCATTATTGGTGTAAGTATTTTGAGGACCGTATTGATAGCCTTGATAATAGTAGTCATTCGGTGTCCAGGTAGAAGCCAGCTTGTAGTTGGGTTCAGCATATTCTACATTCGGATTTTTATTTAATGCTTTGACAGCAGCGTCCACATTACCGACCTTCAGTACCTTGTAAGGGGACTTTACTGCATCTGTGTCCTTAACCTCAGTGGCGTTCATACTTTTAAGTGCGTTGCCTTTTAAAGATTTTGATGCTGAATCTTTAAACTTTACAATCACTTCACCTTTAACATAATCATTTTTCTCAAGACTTTTGCTTACGGTTGTATTTTTTGCAGCTTTATCAAGAGGGTTTGTATCTTTTGCGAATGCGCTTCCCCCAAAGGTGGGGAAGATGGCGAGTGAAGCAGCTAATGACAATGCGGCGATTTTTTTGAGTTTCATAATCGTATTCCTCCATTTTCTGTTTTTTTAGAGTCATCCAAAATCAGTAACGACAAATTTCTGCAATTGATTTGATTACCTTTCCGTCTGCCCCCTTTCAAACTATCGATTGGAGATGCTGATCGAGATGTTCCTTGTATGTAGTGCATCCCGCTAAATAGGATTCTAGCAAACTATCTGAAAATACAGAATCCCCCAGTTGGAAGAGAATTGGATTTATTAGGAAATTAAGAATGCAAAACTTAAAATATGACTATTATCTATGAAAAATTTCCTCAAACTTCATGTTTTGTTGTGTTATGTATAGGTAATCAGTCACGTCTTTTCCCAACCTCGATTTTCAATTTTTTAGTTAACAAAGAATATTTAAAGAAGTTGTGGAGAATTCTTACAATTAAATGGTAGAATGACAGTGTTGGAGAGGGGGTATGCAATTGGGAAATATCGTGATATCCGGCGGGGGAGATGAAAACCAGACAAGTGAGATTGACCGGGATTTTGCTTCTATACTAAATCGGGACCTTCCGCTTTTATATATTCCTTTGGCCATGGAGTCGTCAACAGCATCTTACGAAAGTTGTTATGAATGGATAACGGGTGTCTTTCGCCCTCTTGGAATTGTTAATATAGAGATGTGGACAGAATTAGAAAATAAGAGCCTGGAAGATTTACAGAATTTTTCTGGAGTTTATCTGGGGGGCGGAAATACATTTCGACTTTTGAATATATTGAATGATAACCACTTTACTAACGTGATAAAGGCATTTGTAAAGAGCGGGGGATCCATTTATGGAGGCAGTGCGGGAGGAATCGTTTTAGGCAGTCATATAATGACTGCTGAAAACAGTGACGAAAATAAGGAGTGCACAGGGGATTATGCGGGTCTTCAGCTTCTGGGAAAGTACGCCGTTCAATGTCACTATGAGAAGAAGGATCATCCATTCATCCTTTCATTTATCAAGGAATATCAACTGCCTGTCATCGCTCTTTCAGAAGAGACTGGATTATTTATTAAGGAACACCGGATACAGGTGATCGGAAATAAAGATGCAGTAGTCTACAATGAAGGGGGAATCCGCACATTTGGAATCGGGGATGGAATCGAATGAAAAAAGGAAAGTAGATATTCAGCATCGAGACAACTATTCTCCTGAAAGCAACAGAAAAAGCAATAAGGAAATTTACAAGGCAGCAAAGAAAAAAAGGTGATATAGATGAATTTAAAACTACTGGTTGTTCCTGCAATCGGGATTTTGATTATGCTTGGAATGTTTTTGAGAAATGATGCCCGTACATTACATATTGAACAATCGGATCTGCCTGTCAGCAGGACACTTGCTGTAGATATTTCCAAGCGCTATCTCGCAGGCTGGTGGAAAACTGAAGAAAAGCTTGATTCTACACCATTTAAAATGAATGATGTACATGTACTGAGTGATGAAATCGTTGTGGAGCTTTACGATGAAAGAGATCAATCTTCTTGCAAGGGATTTGAAGTTGTTATCAACAAGAGTAATGGAAGTGTTAAAAATAAAAAAGAAATTCTTTATTGCCGTTAAAAAAACAATAAAATTGTGAGAAGCGTTCAAGGTGATAACTTAATCAATTATTACTTCATCTATCCTCTCAACTGAGGCTGATTACAATCATATTTAATGCTGCCAATCAAAATGCCCGTTCTTCACTGCTTTAATAGAGTTGAGAGAACGGGCGTTTTGATTTTATTTCGTTAAATTTAACTGGAGATTTTGAATAGCTTTATTTAAGGATTGATAGATTTTTATGTTTGTCAAATTGATGCCGACTTCTATAAATTTTAAGCTCATTTCAGCACGCATGCCTGACAGCGCAGGTTCAATTCCGAGAAGCTTGAGGCTGTCGATGAGCTTCATGATTCCCTCCTGAAAGAGAGGATTTACTTCATAAACTCCCGAGAGATCAATGATCAATTGATGAATGGACAAGTTTTTGCATTCATCAAGGACATGCGTGATCATCATGTCTGCACGAACTCCATCTACCTGGCCGATTAGCGGAAGAATGGCAAGGTTTTCAAAAATAGGTACAACGGGTGTTGAAAGAGAAAGATACTTCTCTTCAGATTTTGTCAATTGCTGTTTTGAATAATCGCTGTATGCTTCACTAAAGGCAGAAATCATCGTATTGAAGACCTCATCAATTTCTATATTTACTTTTACAAGCATTTCATTATTGAGAGATTCATCATTCCAATGAATGATACTGTTCAGTATTGCTTTTTTATAAAGAGTAACTTTGCTGATTGTAGTTGGAAGAGGTGTGCCATGTTCTGTAGAAAGCTTGCCCACTTCTTTTCCCCAGGAGTATACTGCTGGAGCATTATCGTGATTTCTTAATAGGCTTTGACCTGTAAGTTCTATTAAGTGGTCAAGATAAGGCAGTAGACCTTCAAGGAGTTCTTCCGGATAAGTTTCAGGATGATGAATATGAAGTTCTTTAAAGATCTCAAGAGAAAGGTTCCTTTTATTCTCTATTATTTGATCACCTATTGAATGGTTTATATTGATAGAAGACATGCGAACCTCCGGAAGTAAGTTTTTTCTTATAGTATAATGTATAGGAAATTACAAGTATAGAAAAAATTTACAAGAAAGCTGCTACTATATTATAATAGCAATAATTTACATACAGATTATTCTAAATATGCAAAATCAAAGAGGGGTCATTATCATGAATCCGGTAATGCTTGAAGTTCCAAACAAAATTGAAACAGAACGTTTACTCTTAAGGATGCCTTTGCCCGGCGATGGAAGAGTGGTCAATGAAGCAATAACAGCATCTCATTCAGAGTTGAAACCCTGGCTGGGGTTTGCACAAAATCTTCCATCGGTGGAAGATACTGAAACAAACACAAGGGAAGCACATGCAAATTTCATTACCCGCAAAGCTTTAAGGTATCTCGTGTTTTGCAAGAAGACTAATCAATTTATCGGGTCTACAGGATTTCATAATATCGACTGGGATATCCCGAAATTCGAAATCGGATATTGGATCGATACCAGAATGAGCGGAAAAGGCTATATGAAAGAAGCTGTTTGGAGACTGACTGAGTTTGCACTGAATGACTTAAAAGGAAAAAGAGTGGAAATCCGGTGTGAAAGTGAAAATTTGAGAAGCAGAAGAATACCTGAGCAGCTTGGATATGAATTAGAGGGCATGTTGAAAAATGATGAGTTGTCAGTGGATGGAAAACGAGTTACGGATACTTGTATCTATGGAATGGTGAAGGAAGAAAACAAACGTTAGTAAGACTTCTTTAAGTTGGAGCGAATTCCATCCCTAATTCAACAAAATTTAAGGGGGCAGGGACAAAACGAATAAACCACGACATAAAGACGAACAATTTCAGTGTATGTTCTTAATACCGCTAATGATTTCCTTGCAAGACGAAGACTCCAATCAACCGCTGGAAAGAGCTAAAATCTAAATGTACATTAAACAAAATAAAAACCCGAAATAATTTGCCTGTAAGAAGGCAAATTAGTTCGGGTTTTACTTTGACTAAAACACTTTTGTCCCACCCTCTCTTTTCGTCCCATAATCAAGTAAAGTGATGCACTAGGGTAAAATTCAACTCAAGTAACACTGAAAGTGGTCGCTAGCAGTTAGATAGTTGGTTGATGATTCATGCTATCATTGTATTTGCTTTTACGGAGATGGATCAATCATTTCGAATAGAGTGCATTGTTATTGATTTTGCCTGTCTTTCCATTCATCCTTTAAAAGGCTGTAGGTTACAATGTCTTCGTAATGATCATTTATCCATTGGCCTTCACGAATCACCCCTTCTTTTGTGAACCCGAGCCGTTCCGGGATCCTGATACTTTTATAATTATTAACCGCGCATTGTATAACTGCACGATTGAGCTTCTGAACAGTAAATAGATATTCCAGCAGAGCGGATATGACAGTAGATATGATTCCTTTACCCTGTGAATACTCGGCTAAAAAATATCCGATGCTTGTAGATCTTGTGTGCCAATCAATATAGTGCAGACCTACCATTCCAACCAGTTCCCCATGAAAACGTATACCTGCATCAAATCCATTATTGTCCGCATAATTTCGTATCCATAACGGAATGATCGTCTCAAAGTCTGAAGGAGAGCGCCTTTTATCTACCCAAAGCAGCCATTCACGCAAGTGTACCCGATTCGAATCAATCAACTCAAATAATTCCTCTTTGTGATGCTGCTGCAAAAGCTCAATTGAGATATCCTTGTTAATGCTAAAAGAAAACATCATGCACACCCCTTTGCGAATTTAGCAAATTATACCATGTACGTTAAACTTGAAGCTAACAGATTTTTTGAAATTAATTTATAATAGACATAGCAAGAAGCAGGAGGTGGTATCATGGTAACGAGATTACCGGGAACTGGAGCGTCTCATGCAAAGCCTGTTACTCAGAAGGCGATACTTTGCATGGGGTGGAATAGAGACTGATCGCCCACACATGCTTTTCGCATTTCTCGTGATGTGCTTTGCACCTTATTTATTTGAACCATTAAAATAAGGGGCTGACGTCAATGAAATACGTTAAAGCAGAAAAGGTTTTACCTGAAAGGTTATTGATTGAAATTCAGAAATATATTCAAGGAGAGACACTCTATATTCCCAAGACAAAAAACTCTTATCGAAAATGGGGAAGCCGATCCGGCACACGAGCGCTCCTTGACAAGAGGAATTCATGCATTCGCGATGATTTTAGCAGAGGTGTAAAAATCGAGCAATTAGCGGACAACTATTTTTTATCCTGTGAAACCATTAAGAAAATCGTTTATAAAAAGTAATGATTTTGCACCGGCAATATGTTTGCCGGTGTAATGAGTGGTAGTCAGTTATTGCAAGTGTCCAATCAATGGCGAGTTTGATTGAAAACCAATCTATACATATATGTTAGTAAAAGAATACGATATAGTTGTAATGAATAAGTTAAGAATTATGTTTGGGAGCGATCAAGATGGAACCATTCATTCGAAATGATCAATACAATTTCATCCATTATCAAATTAAGGTTCTTATAAACGGATATTCTACGGTTAATGACCCAGGAGTTTTGGATGCACTGAAATCTTTAGTAAGAGATAAGATTTTCAACCTCTTTGACGAACTGTCCGCCGAACAAGTGCGGATGCTTGAGACGGTCGTTTACGTTAAGGACTCGGAACAGGGTCAGGATTATTTAACGGAACTAAGAGAATTAGTCATTCCATTTCAGCCGGTTAGCGAGACAACCCTGAAAAAATTGTATCCTAAAGTGAAAAAGTTGAAGTTACCGGGTTTGAGCGATCTGGATTTCAGAGAGCTTTCGTACCTTGGCTGGAATGACTATGGACAGGAAAGCAAGTATATCGTGGCTCATTATGACGGAAAGCTGAAGGGCTTAAAAGGCACGTTTAAAAACAGCAGTAAAAAAGGGTTATGCTCGATTTGCAACACATTTGGAAATGTAGGGATGTATGTTTCGGAATCAAAAAAATCTTCGCAAGGAACCTATATTAAGAAAGGGAACTATATTTGTCAGGATAGTTTGGAGTGCAACGGTAAACTAAGAGACTTAGTAAAGCTTAATGAATTTATAGAGAGAATGAACCATTGATAAGGCCGGGGAATTTTCCGGTCTTTTTTGCCGCCAAAAAAGCATTCATCCTTATTCTTTTTTTACAAATATACGGAATTCCAATATTGTGTAAAGTTAATAAATCCCTTGAAACATGGTGATACTTTAAGTAGTATAGATAAGTAGAAAATTGTAGAGTATTGAAATGAGGGTTTATTAATGGATAAAATTTCCATATATGGATTAACTATAGAGCAACTGACCTCCTGGCTGGTCGAGCATGGTCAGAAGAAGTTCCGTGCAGCCCAGGTGTGGGATTGGCTATATAAAAAAAGAGTGACCGAATTCTCTCAGATGAAAAACCTGAATGGCGAATGCATTCAATTATTGGATGACCATTTTCACATTCAGACACTGAAGCAGGAAATCAAGCAGGAATCGAAGGATGGAACCATTAAATTTCTATTCAAGCTAGAAGATGGTAACTTGATCGAGACAGTATTGATGCGCTTCAATTATGGATTAAGTGTATGTGTCACGACCCAGGTCGGCTGCAACATCGGCTGTACATTCTGTGCAAGCGGACTTCTGAAGAAGAACCGGGACCTGTCAAGCGGGGAAATCGTCGAACAGATCATGAATGTTCAACATCATTTGGATGCACAGGGCAAAGATGAGCGTGTAAGTCACATTGTTGTGATGGGGATCGGTGAACCGTTTGATAACTACGATAATATGATGGACTTTTTCCGTGTTGTGAACGATCAGAAGGGACTCTCGATCGGAGCACGCCATATCACAGTGTCGACAAGCGGACTCGCGGATAAGATTTATAAATTCGCAGATGAAAACATTCAGATTAACCTTGCAGTATCATTGCATGCACCGAACAATGAGCTTCGTACGAAGATCATGAAAATCAATCGGGCGTATCCACTGGAAAAGCTGATGCCTGCAATTGATTACTATCTTGAAAAAACGAATCGGCGCATCACTTTCGAGTATATCCTTCTAAGTGATGTGAATGATCATAAAGAAGAGGCACTCCAGCTCGCCAAACTTTTGAAAAACAAGCGTCACTTATCGTATGTAAACTTGATTCCTTATAATCCTGTCGATGAACATAATCAATATCAGCGCAGTACGAAAGATGCGATTGTAGGTTTTTACGGTACGCTGCTTGAGCACGGAATCAATTGTGGTGTCCGTGTTGAACAGGGGACAGACATCGATGCAGCTTGCGGTCAGTTAAGAAGTAAGCAGATTAAGAAGGACAAAGAAAAAATCCGTTCATAATAGAATGATATTGAAGAAAACACACGAATTCATATGAGTTTGTGTGTTTTTTTATGGAGCTTTTAATTACATGATGTGGAAGTGTTTCCGGTCTGCAAATTTTAATCTATTTTGCAAAAATACGATCCATTTCAGATATAATCCATTCGCCAAAAATGTATTATTGCCTTATTAATAATCATCTTTTAATCCTTGCCAATGATTGTAATCTCGATGTCTATGAAAACCATCAAGTCTTACTGGATTCATATGGCATAGATACTTTCACTCACGATACTTGATAATTATTTATTGATATACAATAAAATTAAGGATATACTGGAAAAAATGGATGGGGGAGTAACATGAAACAGATAACGATTGTATTTCTTAAATCAGCCATCATCATTTTGGGGTTGGTTGTTTTGTGTATTAGCATATTTGGTCTGCCTAAGATTGCTGCTTTTCCAGCAGAGGCAAATCCTGAATATGCATATTTGAAATGGCCGGTAATGCTTGGGTTATATATTACTGAAATTCCTTTTTATCTTGCTCTTTATCAGTCATTCAAACTAGTGGGATTCATTAATCAGAGGATTGTTTTTTCAGAAGAAGTTGTAAGAAATTTAAAGCTGATCAAGTTGAATGCATGGAGCATCACTTTGCTGTACTCGGCAGGCGCTATACTTCTGCTGACTCAGAATGCTCTTCATCCAGGTATCGCAATCGCAGGGATTGTCATCATCTTCGCATCTGTGACCATTTCTGTATTCGTATCAGTTTTATTGGAAGTTTTGAATCATGCACTTGAGTTAAAATCTGAAAATAATTTGACCGTATGATTGAGGACGGGGCTATGATAAATATACCGGTTAGTAATGATAAAGAAAGGTGATGGCAGTAAATGAAAGTTGATGCAGTGATATTTGATATGGATGGGACATTGTTTCAGACAGATCGAATCCTGAAATTATCCCTTGAAGATGCATTTGAACGGTTGAGAGCGAAAGGAACATGGGAAGGAGAGACTCCGATAAGTATGTACCGTGAAATAATGGGAGTGCCGCTTCCGAAAGTTTGGGAGACGCTGCTGCCCCGCCACACGATTGAAGAGAGGGAAAAGGTGAATGAATATTTTCTTGAAAGGCTGATCGATAACATTCAATTGGGAAAAGGAGAACTGTATCCTCATACAATAGAAACGTTATCGTATTTAAAACAACAGCAGTTGAGGTTGTTCATTGCCAGTAACGGTCTACCTGATTATTTAACTGCAATCGTGAAGCATTACCGATTGGATCGATGGGTGGATGAAGTATTCAGCATTGAACAAATTGAGTCATTGCATAAATCAGATTTAGTAAATCAGATTTGTGAGAAATACGGGGTGCAAAATGGTGCAGTTGTCGGAGACCGGCTCTCTGATATCTTAGCAGCTAAAGATAATGGTTTATTGGCTATTGGTTGCCGCTTTGACTTTTCTCAGGAGCATGAGCTGTTACAAGCTGACCTTGTCATTGAAGATTTATTGAAATTAACGGAACTGCTGCCCTTTAGTAAAACTCTTTACCCTTCATTGGATTAATTATCATTTTATTGAAATTGGTGTGTGTAAAAATGAAAAGAATCAAGCTTGAGATATGGTTTGTTATCATATGCATATATATTTTTGCTGCAGGCTGCGAGATTAATTCAGTTGATAAATATGAGCTATTCAAGAGTATAGAAAGTACTGATTTATCGGGTGAACATATGAATTCGGTATCACTGTCTACCCAAGAAGAAGTTGTTTTAATTAGTTTCGGAGAACCGGAAAAAGTTCATGAAATTGCGAACCCGAAGACTAAATATCTCGTGTACGATGATATAGAATTTGGTATTGAAAATAATGAGGTTTTCGGTTATTTCTTTACTGGGGACAAGTCTACTGCCAAAGGGATCTCTAAAGGAGATTCCCGTGATAAAGTAATGGAAACATACGGTCCCAAGTATTATGAAAGAACTGATACCGATTCGGACATTATAGGTTATCTGGACAAGCATCACGGTATCAACCTCGAATTCAGCTTCCATGAAAACAACTTGGTCGGAACTGCCTTTAAAAAAATAGTAAATAAAAATAGGTCCATTCCAAACTGACGGATGAACCGTTAGTCAATTGGTATTTTATGTTTGCATGAATGATAAATTGAAATTTTAGTATTTTGTCGAAACTGATTGGTGGTGGTGGAAATAGGTAATCAGTTGTTTTGGTTAAGTGTAAAACATACAATTCATACTATTTTAGTCTGCTTGCTTCTGATATCATTTGTGTTTCCTAGCTTATTTTCTTATTTTTATTTAATGAGAGAACAGAGTATACCGCATGAGTTTTTAAATTGGTGGTACGCATCAATGGCAGCGGTAGTGATATATTTTTTGGTGAGTACATATCGAAAAAAGAATATGATTGTAACTGCATTTTTACTGATGTATTTTTTCTTTTTGGTGTCAAATAGTATATGGTTATAGTGGTCGATGTATTTGACGATTCCCCTTAGGCAGGGAAAATAAGAAGTGAAAAAATCGGGTGGGAAATTAATATAAGAATACGTCAGAGAGGTGCTATAGTGGAAACAATACAACATGATATCACGATCGTCGGTGCTGGGGTAAGCAGCATTTTTTTCGCCTACACATTTATGAAAAACAATAAGGATGCACGGATACATATGATTGATATAGGCAAAGAGTTGGATCAGCGGAAGTGCAGTCTAGATAATGAGGAAAGATGTGAATGCAGAGGGGTTTGCAGTAAGTATGCAGGATTTGCGGGACTGGGAAAGTCGGAAGGGAAATTTAATTATACGAACGATTTCGGCGGGGAGCTTCATAGGAAAATAGGAGAAGAAAAAGCACTCCGTCTGATGGAGGAAGTGGATGAGATATTATGTCGATTTGGTGGAAGTGCAAGGGAAAAGTACAGCACGCAGAATGAATTTCTTTCAACAACTGCAGAAATTCATGGCTTGAATGCATTATCGTCCGAGGTGAGACATTTAGGAACGGATTTAGCTCAAAAAATCTTTCAGGAAATGTATGAAGTCATGCGGGAAAGAGTGAGCTTTACATTTGAAACGAAGGTGGAAGCTGTAAGGAAACTTGACGATGGATATGAACTTCATACCAATAGAGGGTATTTTCAGAGTGGACTCATTGTTATTGGAACCGGAATGAGCGGCAGTGTCTGGCTTAAAAACATGATGGGGTCTTTCGGTATCCATCCAGGTGAAACACGGCTGGATATGGGGTACCGGGTGGAAATGAAAGGTGATCAGCTGCAGTCTATCCTTCAAGACACATTCGAAACAAAATTGAAAATCGAAAGGAATGATTATGTAGCTACTACGTACTGCATGAACCCGCGCGGCAGGATTATCCGTAAATATCAACATGGTCTTGTCATGCCCGATGGACAAAATGCACTGGAAAAAGAAACCCCGAGTGCCAATCTGAATTTTACTTTGTTCGTTCCGCAATACTTTTCTTCATACGAAGAAGCTATTGCTGAAGCAGTAAATGTTATTGGAGGAATCAATGGAGGAGAAGATAGGATCGTTGTTCAACGATTGGAGGATTTCAGAAGGCACCGGAAAACTGAAACACTTTCCAACAATGAAGTAAAACCCTCTCTTAAAGCACAATGCGGTAATGGACGAAGTGAGGTCCCAGCTCTATATACGGGTGCATTGCTTGAATTTCTTGATGCGTTGGAAGGTTTAATAGGAGAAGAAATTCATGGAGATACACTTCTGTATGGTCTTGATGCAAAGTTTTATGAGCCAAAACTATATACCGATGAAAATTTTGAAAGCGAGCTCCCGGGTATTTATTTGATCGGTGACTGTTCCGGGGTCACTCACTCCCTTTCACAGGCTGCCGCGAGCGGTATTCATCTCGGTAAACATTTGGGACTCAAATAATTAATATAAGAGCAGATATCTTACATTCATCCCTTTGAAAGGAGAAAAAAATGGTTGAGGATTCCGTTATCAAAAACATTTTACAAAATATAAAAGATAAACTGATCGTGATTGGAATTGATGGATTGAGCAGGTCAGGTAAAACTACATATGTAAAAGCTGCAGGGAAAATACTGAGAGAATACAATGTAGAGTACGTTTGTTTACATATGGATGATTTCATAGAAACTCGCAGTAAAAGATATGACACCGGGTTTGTTGAATGGGAAGAGTACTATTATTTGCAATGGGATGTAGAAAAGCTGAGAGAGAGCCTGTTTGAAAAACTTAGGGTTTCTTCTCTGTTGACCCTTCCATATTACGATGAGGAAAAGGATATACAGGTGTGGAGAAATTTGCAATTGCCCTCATGCGGCGTAATTTTAATAGAAGGAGTATTTCTCCAAAGGAAGGAGTGGAGGAACTTTTTTGACACGCTCATTTACTTGGAGTGTGAAAGACAGGTCCGATTTAGCAGGGAAAGTATATCCACCCAGACAAAAATAAACAAATTTGAGAACCGTTATTGGAAAGCGGAGGAGCACTACTTACGGAATATGCATCCTGTGCGTAATGCTGATTTTGTTATCAGTTCATGAAGGGAGAGGGGGTTGGTTGTTGATATGATGATAGGCGGATTTATGATCATCGCTCATGCGATTAGTATGACCATGTCTTTGGCCATTTTTATATCGTTATACCGGAAAAATCAAGTGAGGGGAAAATGGTTTCTAGCTGTCATACTCCCGTGGGGCGCGGTCACTCTATTTAGATTATTCGATTACTCAATAATTTTGGGCATTACGACAGTAATTATCTATATTACACTATCTGGTTTCACGATTTATACCATAAAATCAGGTGTCTTGAATCAAGAGGAAAATGTGTGAAAACTCCTGATGAAAAACAGCAGGAGTTTTCTGTTAACCTGCCCGAACCGGTGAAATCAGCTGAAGATGCTGAAGATTATCTACGGGATGAATTAGAACCGGACGCATCGATCCACTGAAGCAAAGTGAAACTTCATCTTCATTAATTGATTTTAATGCTTCCATAAGAAAACGGCCATCAAGTGTAAGGATGAGCTCGTTGTCACCTGTGAGAGCTGAAAGTTTCTGCAACTCTTCGATCCTACCAATCTCAGAAGAACGAGAAGAAATTTTTAAATGAGATCCATGCATGAGCTCCAGCTGAATGTTATGATTTCTCCATTCCTTTGAAAATAAACACGCACGATCAACGCCTTCAAGGAAGTCGCTCGTATTCAAGGTGACAGTTGTTTTTGAATCATTCGGAATCAGACTCGATGTATCTGGATAGCTGCCTTCAATCAATCTCGAATAGAATGACATATCAGCTGTCGTAAAGACTATATAATGGTCGGTTATCAATATATTGACCGGTGAACAATCTTTCTCAATCAATCTATTAAGTTCGAAAAGTGCGGCGCTCGGAACGATACAATCCCCTTTGATCGTTGATGAGATTTTGTGCTTCTTGAGTGCGAGCCGGTGAGAGTTGGTTGCAATGGTAATAAGCTCATCTTTTTGAATAGAAAAGTGGACACCTGTCAATACCGGCCTTGTATCATTGGACGAAACTGCAAATGCCGTCTGTTTAATTAGCTGGACCAACTCCCCTGATTCAATTTCAATAGACGAATCATGATTGAGTTCAGGTAAAGGGGGATAATCATACGGATTCAACCCTTTCATCCGGGTCAGGATATCCTTTGAACGAATGGTAATGGAATGATTCTCATCAACATGGATGCTCAGATCTTGTGGGAGCTTTTTAACTAGTTCATACAGGTAGACTGCCGGGATGATGATACTTCCCGGCTCGGTAATGACTAGAGTATCTTCAGAGGCAGGAATCTCCTTTTTGATGATAGTAGTTGAATTACTGCCGATGAGCGTCAATTTGTGGTCATCGGCAGTCAATTTTATACCAGTCAGGCTGGGAAAAGGCGATTTGGAAGAAACGACTCTTGATACATCAGCAATCGCCTTTCTAAAATGTTGGTTTTGAATATGAATATGCATGATTTAAAATCCTCTCCATACTTTGTCTTTTAATATATTCGACAAAGTAAGGAAAATCCCTTGCCTACAGTTCCTTCAAGTAAACGTAACTTTTTTTCTTATAGTCCATTTTATCTTCGTAGAACCGATGTGCATCAAGGCGCTGGAGACCTGAAGAGAGGGAGATGATATCATATCCATTGTCTTTAGCCCAGCATTCAACATAGTTGAGCAGTTTTTTGCCATGGCCATTCGAACGTACAGCAGCATCTGTCACTAAATCGCATACCCATATGGATTTTCCATTATATAGCGTTACCATAGGCATGAAGCCCGTGACGGCGACAATTCTTCCTCCCTCATACAAGGCTGCCAGTTTGTAGCCGTCTGTATTTGAAGCTTCCTTTATTAAATTCAGATACCCCGATTCATCTAAATGAGGACGGAGCTGCTTCATGACGGGATATGCGTCCAGCCACTCCTGTTCACCATTCAGTTGTTTGATTTCAATCATCCGTTTACTCCCTTCACCTATTAATAATGCTGTTTCTGTTTCTTTCGTACTTCATCCCGGTGGAATGGAGAACCTTCCACTTCATTCACAACGCTGAACGGATTTCCATCAGGGTCGAAGAAATCAAAGAATTTCATTCCATCAAAATCATCGATTTCTGATGTTCTAACGCCATTTTCATTAAATCGGGCGTATACTTCATCTAAATCGTCCACCAAAAAATTATAATAAGAATTTTTCCTGTTCCCTTTGATAGTGAACTCTGTCGGCTGCGGTTTTTCAACCTGAACCAGACCCAGCTGAGTAGGGCAGGAAGGAAAATAGAATCCTGCTCCGCCTTCCCATTCATCAATTAACTTTACGTCTAAAAGCTCTTCATACCATTTTTTTGATCTCTGTAAATCGGTAACAGGAACAAACACACATCCTACTTTGAACATAAAAAACACTCCTTACATTATTGATATCACTTTAATAACGAATATAATGAAATAAAAGTTACAAAATTCTTGAAAAATTGGAGGATTAAAGTGATTTTTAAAAATTTGGAAAAGACCATCTCACAGCTTTACCGCTATTGTTTAAAACTGGCAGGTTCCCAATGGAGGGCAGAAGATCTGACTCAGGATACATTGATAAAAGTGTACTCGCTAAAGAAGACTGAACCACATAGGGAAGTCTCTATTAGTTTTCTGTATGCGGTCGCGAAAAACCTTTTTATCGATGAGATAAGAAAGAATAAAGATGTCACCACATTCAAGGAAGAACTTCACACGTACACAGTGGACTTTACAGAATGCGAGGGTTTAATGGAAGTATTGCTGTTGAGATTGCCGATCCGTCAGGCGATTCTTGTCACATTGAAAGATGTATTCGAGTATCGTTCACAGGAAATAGCTGACATGATGAGAGTCAGTAATGAATCGATAAAAACCAGCCTTTCCCGTTCGAGAGCCAGTTTAAAACAAAAGCGGGTATTTGAAGAATTCCCATTTCAGCACGAAACAACTGCAAAAGAATTATTGAAGGAATTGACGAACGCAATCCAAGAAAAGAATCCGGCTGCATTATTCGCCGTCAGCCGTCTTATGGAAACAAAGGATTATTCGCTTTCCAGAGTTTCTGGAACGAGGTATTTGCATGTGATTGATCCAGACGGGAATATCCTGGAGGTTGTAAGCTAAGAGGATAAAAATAACAACCAATGGTTAATAGATGATGGATTAGACACGAGAGTCCAAAGAATGTTACGGTTATATGAGGGTATACTAAAAATCGACTTGGCTGCTAGCCTTGCTCGATTTTTTTTTGGCCCGGACAATCGTATAAAGGAGGGTAAATGGATGGATGAATGGATGAAATTTCTTGAGGTGAATGCGCCGCGGATCATAGAATTAACCATTGAGCATGCGACACTTGTCGGATTAGCAATCATTGTTGCACTGTTGATTGGTATTCCTCTTGGTATTTACCTTACGACCAATGACTATCTTGCTGAAACTGTGCTGCAGATTGCATCAGTCATGCTGACAATCCCCAGTATCGCGTTATTTGGAGTCATGATACCGATCTTCTCAATAATCAATCAAGGAATAGGCTTTGTACCAGCATTTGTTGCACTTGTTCTCTATTCTCAACTTCCGATTATTAGGAATACATATACGGCAATTAAAAATGTAAACCCTGAAATGAGAGATGCGGCAAAAGGACTCGGGATGAAAACTTACCAAAGACTATTCCGGGTGGAAATTCCAAATGCTTTTCCTCTTATCATGGCAGGGATCAGAACGGCAGTGGTACTTAATATCGGGATCGGTGTCATTGCTGCCTATATCGGAGCAGGAGGACTTGGCGTCCTGATTACACAAGGGATTTCCAGAGGGGATAATTATTTGATCATCAGTGGATCGGTCGCAGTAGCAATCCTGGCAATGATTGCTGACGGCATTCTATTGTGGATTCAAAAACGCTACACGCCAAAAAGCATAACCAACTAAGCAATGAGGTGAAAAGATGATTACGTTTAAGCAAACGACGAAAACATATGAAGGCGGGGTTACAGCTGTCAACAAGGTGGATTTCACAGTAGAAAAAGGAAATATCGTTGTTCTCCTTGGTCCTTCCGGCTGTGGAAAAACCACGCTGCTCCGTATGGTGAACAGGCTCGAATCAATCAGTGATGGTCAAATCATCATTGACGGACAGGATTCAATGAGCTTGAATGAAATTGAATTAAGAAGGAAAGTTGGATATGTAATCCAAAGCAACGGACTTTTCCCGAATATGACGATTGAAGAGAATGTAATGATCGTCCCTGATTTATTAGGTTGGGGAAAAAAGAAAAAACGGGAGCGTTTCGATTATCTTATGAATATGATTGGGTTAGATCCCGATAAATACAGAAAACGTTACCCGCATGAACTTTCAGGCGGACAGCAGCAGAGGATAGGTGTCATTCGCGCCCTTGCAGCGGACCCCCCGGTAATGCTGATGGATGAGCCGTTTGGTGCACTCGATCCGATCATCCGGGAAAAGATACAGGACGAGTTTCTTCAAATTCAGAAAGAAGTAAAAAAAACGATTCTATTTGTCAGCCACGATATCGATGAGGCAATCAAAATGGCAGATAAGATCGTTCTTTTACGCGGCGGAGAAATCATGCAGTATGATTCACCTTCAGAAATGCTTGTTCGTCCGAAAAGTGATTTTGTTTACGAATTTTTCGGAAAAGATCGTGCGATAAAGAGCTTGAGTCTTCATACGATTGAGGATTTGAAGAATATCATCGGTCTTGTAGATATCGACGAATCCATTCAGGACACGAAGACTATCAACGTGCATCACGATCTTAGAAACACTCTTTCCATGCTTTTGAATCAGGAAGCGGATCAAGTGATTGTGCTGGATCATTCTGGAAGTAAACTTGGTGCGATTACCATCGATCTTGTACAGAAGTACCTTCACTATGAAATCAAAGGCAAATCTTCATCGGCAGTGAAAGGATGATTCGATGAACAAGAAAAAGCTAGTCAGTCGAATCGTCCGCTACAGTGTATATGCCCTGGTCCTTCTTTTTTTTGTCTGGGCGATTCAGAATCGATACTTCGTATATATATTCAGTGAAACCAATACATTTTTACTGCTTCTGAAACAACATATACAGTTGGTTGCGGTCTCATCACTTCTGGCGATTGCCGTCGCCATCCCTGTTGGGATAATCATCACCAGGAAATCATTCAGGAGAGCTGAGTGGGCTGTTTCGAATACAGTAAATTTTGGACAGACAATCCCAAGCCTTGCGGTTCTTGCGTTAATGATCAGTGTTCTTGGTATCGGTTTTAATACAGCGATTTTTGCACTATTTATCTACTCATTGCTGCCGATTTACAGAAATACGGTAGCAGGAATCGACTCAATTGATGAAAACCTGATTGATGCAGCCAGAGGAATGGGGATGACCCCATCCCAGATTCTTTTCAAAATTGAATTGCCCAACGCTGCTTATTCCATGTTGGCAGGAATCAGGACTGCAGTTGTGTTGAATATTGGAACTGCGGCACTCGCATACGTTGTAGGCGGGGGAGGACTCGGTGTTTGGATCTTTACAGGAATCCAGTTGTTTGATAACGGTTACTTGATTTCCGGAGCCATTCCGGTCACGCTGCTTGCCATTACAGTCGATTATCTACTCAGACTGCTGGAACGTGCAGTCGTTTCTGATGGAATCAAACAAACAGGAGATATGTAAAAGATGTGGAGGTGATTCAGTTGATAAAGAAAATAGGAACTCTCATGATAATAGCTGCATTAACGGTCAGTCTTTCATCTTGTTCCTCTATAGGGATAGGCGGAAAAGAAATATCGGTAGGGGGAAAAAACTTTACTGAACAATACCTGCTTTCTGAAATGACTGCTTTTCTTTTGAAAGAAGAGGGATTCAAAGTGAAACAAATGAATAATCTGGGCAGTACGGTCGTTCGGAAGGCTCTGGAAAATAAGCAGGTAGACTTAATGTGGGAGTATACGGGGACTGCCCTCATCACCTATATGGGTAAAGAACCGATGTCTGATCCCGAGAAAACATTTCAGAAAGTAAAAGAACTGGATTCAAGGAACGGCATTCATTGGATGAACATGTCTGAAGTCAATAATACGTACGCGCTGGCGATGACAAAAGAAAAAAGTGAAGAACTTGGCATCGTTTCAATCAGTGATTTGGCAGCTTATGTTAATGAACACCCAGGGGCGCTGACTATGGCTTCCGATGCCGAATTCGCTAACCGGCCTGACGGACTGCCCGGTGTTGAAAAAAAGTACGGATTCAGCTTTGGGGCAGAAAACATTAAACAAATGGATATCGGACTCACTCAGCGTGCACTTGACAATGGCCAGGTGGATGTTTCGGTTGCCTTTGAAACGGATGCGACAATAAGAGACTATGGTTTAGTAACGTTGAAAGATGACCAACGATTTTTCCCGCCGTATCGGGCTGCAGTTAGCATCAATAAGGAAGTTTATAAAAAATATCCTGAAATTAAAGAAATCACTGCCCGATTGGCAACTAAACTGGACAGTGATATTATGCGTGAACTGAACTTTAAAGTAGATGTAGAAGGCAACAGTGTGTCTGTTGTCGCTCATGACTGGCTCGTTGAAAACGGGTTATTAGAAGACTAATGAAATTCCCGCGGTTTGCACTGCGGGAATTTTTTTGATATGAAATTTTGTTCGCGGGAGTGTAAGATTCGTAATCTCAACAGGATGAAAACCAAACACGGAGAAGGTGAACTGTGATTCGTGTTTTATTTCGTGATGAAGTTATGTTATTTCATGTTAATTTCTAAAATCATTACTGTTTTCATTCAATTTCTTCAGTTTTTCAGTTGATGAATTATCTTTATAGTAGTTCTCTAATATCTCCAGTATTTTTTCTTCTGAAAGTCCTGAAAATTCAACCAGCACCGAAATCGTTGGCTTGATTGAAAGAGTCTCACATGTCCTGATGGTTGAGAGGATAAGGTCATGAAAATGCTGCTCTCGTACTTCCATCTTCTTGCGGTTTTGCTGGTTTCTATTTTGATTTTGCTTGTCTTCTGATGGTTTCATAGGAATGAACCTCCTAGCTAAAAAGGAATTGTATAAGGTTTATCCTTAATTATGGATGGATAAACAT
>NZ_JABMCR010000129.1 GCF_013179555.1 Bacillus haikouensis | reverse complement strand
CATTCCACTTGTTGCTTTAGGAATCCCATTGTCCCCAATGGCTATCGGACCTGCCAACGCATTATTTAACGCACCTCCAGTATTTACTCTCGAACATAATATGCATCATGTCCTCTCGACCTCAGACTTTGTATGGGCTACATTAATTGGTGCAATAATCGCTTTGCTGCTTACGTTCTATGTAACGATAAAGTTTTCACAGCAAATTTGTGCCTTTGTATTTAAACGAGTTCCTCATGAAGCAATGCTTGGGTTATTCTTCGGGTTGGTTTTGATGCTTGCTTTTATGGATGCAGGGTGGATCAATATCGGCGGTGTGCTGCTCATCGGATTAGTAGCGGGAATCCTTCATCGCTGGGGAATCAACTATGGTGTTCAATTTATGGTGTTGTATGCCGCTCCTTGGATCATCAGTAAGATTATTGGCGGGTAGTTTCACTTGTTTTCATAGAAGCTGGAAATACCATTTTTAAAAGGGAGAAAGGTGTATTTTGAGAATGGATTTTAGTAGGGGAATCACGAATTCTTTCAACTCGATCTAATTTCCTGCCGCGGGTCCGATTCCGATTATCACTTTAATAATGAACTGCCAGTTTTTGTGCCTCTTCATCGCGTAGGAAGAGACTTAAGAACTGGCTTTTTTACTATTTTCTGTAGCAGGAGGCGAGAAAATAAGCAATTAATTGGAATTTCAACCGCCTGTAGTTCCACGTGGTCGGTCCTTTAAAAGACTTTTTAAAAAAACAGACGCAAAAGAGGAATAATGAGAGCAAAGCAACTATATTATATATAAATATCATTTAATGGGGTGGAGCAGATGATACGGATAATGAAAACGAAGTGGCATAAGTTCTGGTATCTTACGTTCAATTACAGAATTCATTTAAACCGTCACCCGTCGAAAAATGATAGGTACATAGAGAAATCAACGTACCATTGCAGTAAACTTATAAAATGTCTGAGTAAGTAGTAGTGGGGATTAATTTTATCAAAAGACTCTTCGTTTGATTTGATCCCGTGCAACATAAGTACCAAGTTCCGGTAGTGTCTTACAACAGATCATATTAAAAGAGTCCATAAAAAAGAGTCAAGAGGATGTTCATCAACCTCTTGACTCTTTTTGAATATCGCCTTCCTTGTTCAAGAAGACATTGATCATGAAAATAAAAGTGGGAAAAACAAATGAAAACAACGGAACATTTGATTCCGCCAGCTGAAACGTCAAGGTTAGGAATAAAATTGCATCACTCATCGAAAATGATTCAGAATGCTTTCGTATTCCGAAAATAATGAAAAAGAGATAACAAAGTAATGCGAGAAGTCCATTTAGATGAAGGAAACTTATAAAAGTATTATGAGCTTTGTATCCTTCAAACCTGGGTATCCCGATGGTTTCCGGCCCCCAGCTCCCAATCCCGAATAGAAGTGATGACATGTCTTGTGATACATTGTTCATATAAGCTGACCACAAAATATCACGATATGATAAAAGATTGGTGAATAAAGGTGATGATATATACGTAGGGATTGCCACCAGAATAAAACCTGAGATTAATAATATCGTAAATAACAACCTGGGTTTCTTCCATTTGGCATGTGCATACATAAAGACAGGAAGGAAGAAAAATGCAACGAGTGTTGTTTTCGCATCAGATAAATAAATCAGGGTAAATCCAAGGATATATATAATGACCCGCACCATGATTATACGTTGAGAGATAAAAAGCCAGATGAGAAATGGGGCGAGGAAAAAGCCGAATGTATTCTCGTTCAATATCTCATTTGGTGCAATGATCTTTAAGTGAGTTGCTCCCACAAATAGTATTCCAATCAAAAAAGCTCCAAAGTAGAGCCTGTTCAATACAGAAATCAGGATGTCACGTTTAATCATCATCACAATGAAAAACGTGGTGAGGAAAATACTCAACACCTCGACACTGTTCATCAATTTAGTCATATGGTTACCTTCGGGAAAAAGAATAACCAAAGCCGCATTCAACCCAACTATCCCAAAAATAAAAAGAGCGTTCCACTGAACTGCAATCTTGAGTTTTTCTTTGTAAAAAGAAAAAAATACAGAAAACACGAAAAAAAGTAAATACAAAGCGAACTGAGCATCCGGTATCATTTTTATGAATGCTGCAGGGGCAAACGGTTTGTAATAATGAAGAAAACCGATTAGAAAGAGAATAAAAGCCAAAAACCATTTTTGTAGGTTAAAACTACTAATTAGTGAATTCATTCCAAGTAAAAAACCTTTCAATAAATTTTGTCCGTTATTATATTAAACAAGTTAATAGGAAAGTGCAATAGCACTATGAATATATGAAGGGAGAGGTAATGTGAAACAATTTATCGCGTTTGACATAGGAGGTACACATATTAAATACGGGATTGTGCGTGAGGATGGGAGCGTGTCCGCCAGCTTTTTGGCTGATACAGAAGCTCACCTTGGCGGACACTCGATTGTTCGAAAGTTAATCCATTTGAGCCGGGAGCTGCTAAAGAGTTATGAAGCGGAAGGAGTGGCCATCAGCACCGCCGGCAGGGTGGATGCTGAGAAAGGGGTCGTCCTGGGTGAAAGTAAAAATATCCCGGGGTATAAAGGGATCGAACTTAAGAAGTCGATTTCAGAAGAGTTAAATCTCCCCGTCGAAGCAAGAAACGACGCAGACTGTGCCGCATTGTGTGAACACTGGCTGGGGAATCATCGGGCTGAGAATTTCATCATGCTGACGGTCGGTACCGGGATAGGCGGGGGGATCATCATCAATAATCAGCTTTACACGGGACATTCATTCAGTGCCGGGGAATGGGGCTATATGCGAATAGAAGGTTCGCAGTTTGAAAAAACAGCTTCTATTCCAGGTTTGATCAGAATGGCAAAAGAGTACAAAGGTGAGGGTGAGTGGACCGGGAAAAAGATTTTTGATCTTTATGACCAAGGCGACCCGGAGATGGGGAAAGCTGTTGCGACATTTTATAAGCATCTGGCAATCGGCATTTCCAATCTGCTCTATATATTCAGTCCCGAAAAAGTCGTGATCGGCGGGGGAATGGCGTTAAGAGGGGAGTTATTCCTGAGTGAAATAAAAGAAGAAGTGAAGAAATATACGGTCGAAAGCTTCTATAACCGGACGGAAATCGTGCTTGCCAAGCATCAGAACCACTCCGGGATGATCGGGGCCGTCTATCACTTTATGCAGCGGGACTAGGGGACAGGAACCCTGTCCCGCTTTCTTCATATAATTGGGACAATGAACCAGTCCCCCCGTCCCGCTTTTAAAGACATTTTAAGGACGAGTGGTTAGGGATATGTTTAGTAGGAGGATGTTGATTGATTCTGGAGTAGGGAGTGAGTTGGAGTGAAGTCAATTTCGTACTATAACAGCCATGTCACGACTCGTTTTGCTGTGGAAGAGTTACGGAGGCTGTTCATGAAAGCGGGAATCGGGTTAGATGTGAATCGAGGGGACGGTCACGAGAACCAGCCTGGTGCCATCTTTATCATGCTTGAAAAGGAGTATCATAATTCCCCGTTATGTATGTCGCCTTTAATCCTGAGCAAAGATGGATTTGCGGTGATTGATGAGGGGGAAGCCGTTTGCATCGTCGGGAAGGAGGAGCGTTCATTATTATATGGCGTGTATTCTTTTTGCGAGAAAGAATTGGGATACAGCTGGGTTCATCTTCATGAAAGTAGACGTGTCTCTTATCAAAAAAATGCGGCGGGTGTACAGAACCCCCTCTTTTCCAGGCGGGGCAACGTTATTGAAAACGTCGACGACCCCATATACATAAACCGTCTGATTGACTGGGGCGTGAAAAACGGATTGAATGAATTCTTTTTCACCTTCTTTCTATGGGATAAGGTGAAGAGCTATGTGGAAGCAGAGCTGGTCAAGCGGAGCATGAATGTCACACTTGGGGGGCATAGTCTGGCATTTCTAACGGAAGAAATGGGGACGCAGCCGGAACATTTTTTAAAGGATGCCGAGATGCAGGATCACGTGATCGGCCGAATATGTGAGATTTGCGCGGGATCGCCTGTTGTTAACAGAGTGTCGTTATGGCCCGAAGATTGTGGGATCAACCAGGAGGAGTACAGCCATTTTATGCCGGGTTATATTGCTTTCTCGGAAAAGTTAAGTTCTTCTCTCAAAGAGTTGAATATCAAAGTGGAGCACATTGTCTATAATGCCGGTCTTGAATGGAATATGCTTGAACGCAAAGCAGGAACAGATGCCTCCAGGGAAGCGGATGTGCTGTACGCCTATTGGGGAAGGGATTATTCAGCGTCCATTCATGAGACGAGTGAAGAACAGAGGCGTGCTGCCGCCAGTTTGATGGATTGGAGAACCGAAACCGAGATCAAGGGAAGGTCCTTCACCGTGCTGGAATATTACAGTGATCATTTCATGCTGAGTGAATTATTCCCGCCGCTATTGAACAGGATGAAGCAGGATTTGGAGGATTACAAGAAGCTGCAGGCAGACGGGGTCCTGAATCTGATTGTGCCCTGTCATATAAAGCCTCACTTAATAGGGACCACCGCTGATTATCCATGGAAATGGATTCATGGGCTGAATAACTTTATTTATGCCGGCTTGAGCTGGGGAAAGGAGTTTGACAGTTTACTGGACGCATATTTTTCCCCGCTTGGAGAGAAAAAAGAGACATACATGTCGATCATCCTGGACTTGGAGAACATCCTGGCTAAGCATACGGCGTGGAATGTCCCGTTATTCCCCGCACGTCTCGTTGATCCTGAAAAAGTGAAGGAGCGGGCAGCCAATGAGGAAATCGTCAGCTGCCTGGATGAAGTGATCGATTTCCTTGAGGGGCATACACCTCCTGTCAGAGAAGGGTTACTGGGCATTCAAAACAAGGATAACTTCGATTCATTTTCAACGGAAGAAATGCTGCAGATTTACTTCTATTATGTAAAGAGAACAGCTGCCAGGTGTAAACGAGAGTGGCAAGGGGGAAATGTGAATGGACTTCAGTCAGCTTCGGTATTATGAACCTTCGAAAGAGAAAGCCGTGATGGTAAAAGAAGACCTGATTGTCTACGGGGCAACTCCGGCGGGCATCACTTGTGCGATCCAGGCAAGGAAGATGGGGTTGTCAGTTGCGATCGCCGAATTCGGCAGGCACATCGGGGGCATCACAGCCAGCGGGCTTGGTGCGACAGATTTCGGTGCAAAAGAGGCGATAGGCGGATTATCCAGGGAGTTTTATAGAAGAATCGGCGCGTATTACGGAAAAGAAGAACAATGGACTTTCGAGCCGAAAGCGGCGGCTGCCGTGTTCAGAACCTGGCTGGACGAATATGAGATTCCTGTCTATTTCAATCAGCACCCGGAAGAAGTCGTGATGGATCAAAACAAGATAAAGCGGATCATCATGGAAAATGGAAGTGTGTTTGAAGGCGGCTGTTTCGTCGATGCCGGCTATGAAGGAGATCTCATGGCGAAGGCAGGTGTTGCCTATTCGGTAGGACGTGAATCCAATTCCACATACAATGAAACGTATAATGGGGTCCGTTTTGGTGAACCCCATCATAAATTTGAAGTGCCTGTAGATCCGTATGTGAAAGAAGGAGACAAGAGAAGCGGCCTGCTCGAAGGATTGACGGAGCTGGAAGCGGTAACAGCTGATGAAGCAGGACAGGGGGACGGCCGGATCCAGGCTTATAATTTCCGCATCTGTTTAACGAAAGATCCCGGGAATTCTATCCCATTTCCTAAACCCCCGAAGTATGAGCCGGAAGCCTATACGCTGCTGCTCCGTTATATTAAAGCGGGTGTGTGGGACGCCATGAAACTTCATATTATGCTGCCGAATGGCAAATCCGATCTCAACAATCATGGGGCGGTATCGACTGATTATATAGGAAAGAATCATGCATGGCCGGATGGCGATTACGAAACAAGGGAAGAAATTTTTCAGGAGCACTTCAATTATAATCTTGGGATGCTCTATTTTCTGAGCAGCGATGAACGGGTTCCGGAGTCCATCCGGGAAGAGGTGTCACAGTGGGGTCTTCCGAAAGATGAGTTCACCGGGACAGGTCATTGGCCTCATCAATTATACATCCGGGAGAGCAGGAGGATGGTGTCCGACTATGTAATGACGGATCGCAATTGCCTTGGAAAAACCATCGTGGAAGATTTGATCGGGTTGGCCTCCTATCAAATGGATTCCCATCACTGCAGGCGGGTCGTCATTGACGGAGTGTGTGTAAATGAAGGGGATGTCGAGGTTCCCATCTCCCCTTATCCGGTTTCTTACCGCTCGATACGCCCCAGGGCAGACGAATGCTTGAATTTATTGGTGCCTGTATGTTTATCAAGTTCTCATATCGCCTATGGTTCCATCAGGATGGAACCGGTGTTCATGATTATCGGTCAGTCGGCAGGTGCGGCAGCGGCTCTCGCTTTCCACGGGGGTACTTCAGTTCAGGAAGTGAAGTATCCGCTGTTGGAAAAGGTACTGTTGAATGCGGACCAAGTGTTGGAGTGGGATGAATCACTAGAAGATGATCCGTTGGACCGGATGAAAAAGACGTTCGGCAAGGGGGCAACATTGGGTCGAATTGACACTAAATAATTGGCCCATATAAATTGTACGAATTAAAAGAGTCCCGGATTGGTGCGTTTCACCAATCCGGGGTCTATTTACTTCATCACAGTTCTATTGTTCCGAGAGCGAGCTTTATTTTTAAGTCGTGCTTAACATCGGGATCCTTGGCTTTTTTCAGCTGTTCCGAAGCTTTTTGAAGATGTTTATCAGCTTGATCGGCATCGCCTTTGTCGCGGTGATGGATTGCCTGTGTAAGTGAGTTGACCAGTTGTTTTTCAACAGAATGTTTGATGTTGCCATCCTGCCCTTCCTGGATGATCAGGTCTCTGGCTGATTCCAGTGTGTTTTCCAGTACATCGATTCGCATTAAATCACTGCTGACGGTATAGTATATGTTGCCGTCGTCACCCACTGTCATGAGTTCTGTTTCGGCAAGGGTCTCAAAATCCAGTGAATCCGGGTCGATCGCCGTCAATTTCCCTGCCAGCGTTGTATACATCACGCCGTTATCATCCCAGCGGATGTGAATAGGGCGCCATCTTCCATAATTCGTCACGTCCTTATAGATGGTTTTGCTTTTCACCACTTCTAAAGACTCAGGGTCCATGGCAAAAATCGTCCCGTCTGCTGCCGACCATAAAAGTCCGTCCGGACCGACGCTCATACCGCTGATCATGCGGGGGCTGTAGTCCAATCCAGGGATGTCCGGAACAAATTCGTTCATTACTTCATTCTTTTCCAAATCCCATACAAAGATTTTCGCTGCTTCTTCCGTCGGATCGATTCCCAGGCCGCCTGCAATCGTGGTGGATCCGAAAAGTTTGTTTCCATTTTCAGCGAGACCGACAATCGCCTGATTATGAATGACGTTTTCAAATACTTGTGAGCTCTGCGGTGCTGAAGGGTCGACGATTGTCAGTGAGCCGCCAAGTTTACCGTAATCAGGGATGGTGCCGATATAGAGTTTATCATTCACCGGTTCCATTTCAAATGGTCTGTCCTGATGGGGGATATCAAAAATCTGTTTCGGTGCGAACGTGTCCTTTGTTGTGTCCATCTCAAAGACGGTTGCACCGGAATAAACACCGAAGTACATGTTGCCGCCAATCGAGGCCATGCCCTCAGCCTGTCCGAGAGTGAACATTTCCGAAGTATCGTCACTCGGACGATAGACCGCTCCTTTTCCACCAGGATAGCCGCTCATGTACATATTCCCATCCGGCCCCTTTTCCAATGTTTGAATCGGGATCGGATTTCCTGCCACCGGATATTGAATTGTTTTTACTTTTTTTGTTTCAAGGTTCATGAATGTGACTTGCCCTGCGAATTGGATGGTCACAAGTGAATATCCCGGAAAATCGGGATCGCCCTCAAGCTCCACCCATGTTGTATTCCGAATGAATGTTCCAAATCGGACACCGGTATCAGATGCTTGGAGTGTTTCGTAATCAATTTCCATGATACGGCCGCCTTGCTGGAAATAGGCTTTATTACTTCCCGGAAGTCCCTGAATGAGCCGGAGCCCTTTATTATTCTCATAGTAAGTATCTTCCCACTCATTCGTTTTCGTGTTGTAAAACAGAAGTGAGTTATCTCCGCCTCCGACACCTGCTGCAATATAGTCACCGAATGCATCCATCTGCCAGACGCTGGATCCTTGGACAACATGATCCGGGAGTGCGACCGCCTCATACTCGCCGGTTTCCACATCCAGTTTGACCAGCCGGTTATCAACACCGACACCAAGATATAAATATCCGTCATGATAGGCAGTGGATCGGGTGTAGCTTTGTCCGGGGGCCACAGTGCCGTAATCCCGCATTTTCCCGGTATTTGGATCATACATTCCAGCTTTCGCATTCGGATAAGACCCAAAGTATACACGTCCTTGTTCATCATAGGACAGCCCGTATACGACTGTTTCACCTATACTGCCGACATTCTTTACTTCCTGCGTTTCAGGTGAGTACTCATATAAATAACCGTTGCCGCCGATATACACATTTCCATTCGGTACCGTGATATGAGTCCAGACTGATCCTGTCCCCTCAAGAGGATAGGTCCTTAGTACTTCCCGTGTTTCCAGGTCTACCACCTGAAAAATGGCCGGATGCCCTGAAGCTGTTGTATACATGACGTCATGTCCATTTTCCTTCCCGTATGCAGAATCATACACTGCGACGCTTTCGATGTGATTGCCGAGATTGACAGGCTCACTAAAACTGCTACTCGTTTGTGCCGCAGCAGGACCTGCCGGTGTGAACATGGAGCCGATCATCATGATAAAAGCCAATGAAACAAAACAAAGCGCTTTCACTTTCTTCATTCTCCCATCTCCTCCAGATATTCGTTTGCGAAGACTTCACCTAAACTTATTTACACCGCCTTTCTAACTAATTAAAATGTTTCCGCATGTAAGTAAGCGCTTTCCTTGGAGGTGAAAGTTCCACCCTGCGATGAAAGCATCGTCTGCTGTTATTCCTATTTTTAGTGATTTAGAACTGGGGAGACAAGTCTTTTAATGGTCGTAATGTTAGATGGGTCATTATACCTGTGTGTGTGAGGGTCTTTTGTAATGGCGGCTAGTGTGGGGCTTAGAAGTTAAGTTCAAACTTATTCTTATGTAAATCCGGTCCCGGCTATTGCAAGGAAATCAACAGCGGTGAAACGAAAAAACCGCCATCCAGGCGGCTCTGACATCCATTTATTATCCTCTATGCTGTTGTTCTGAATAGGTATTGTTCATTTTTCTTTTCTCCACTTTTTCGAATGCCCTCAGGCTGATCCACATCACTGCGAGTGAAAGGACACTTCCTGTGAATAGGGGAATGATGCCGGGCAGCAGAGAAGCGGCTCCATATAAGAGGCTGCTGGCAACAAGAATTTGAATGGCTTCGAATGGAGAAGTCAAGGCAATCAGCAGTGTCTGTTTCAAAGTCTTGAAGAAAGGCAGATCAAAATGGACGTAAACCGGAAAGAAAAACAGCAGAGTGATGATGTACCCGATCAATATCAGCACAAGCACAGGAACAAGGAAAGTAAGCCTGCCGCTGTTCAGGCTGATAAAGGTAAAGTCATAATAGAGGATATATCCAATTCCAATGAAAAGAAGAGAATAGCCGTTCGATTGGATGAACTCTTTCTTATAGACAGCCCAAAATGTATGGAAAACAGGAACCTCATCCTCCCGATGCAGCCATTTCCGCACGATCGCAAACATTGCGATCGTGGCAGGGAAAAGTCCGAACATCACCAGTCCGGTAAAGGTGAACAAAATCCACAGCAGATTGAGATATGCCAGCTTCAGCATACCGTATACGATTGTATTAAACCTGTCCCATCCTCCCACAATTTTCACCCCTTCTGTGATTTAACTATACGGTACGTTTTGATTGGATTGCAAACATTTTTCCCATTATTCTAAATACTTAAAAAAGAGATCTCAGAGGTTTGTATTAAAGACAATTAAGAGACTTGTCTCTTTTAAAAAAACAAATTAGACTTGAGGAAAGGTTATGAATATTTTTACAATTCTAACGCAGCATTGGAATCTCGACGTTCATTCTGCAAAAAGTAATCGTGAAAATGACAGCGTTTACCATGCTGTACAGAGTTCAAGGGGGTGGATGAAGGATAACGGCAGGGTTTTCAGTAACTAAAAAACAAAATAGAAAAGGGGATCATTCATGAAAAAATTGACGTTTCTCTTAGTCTTGGTCATGGGACTCTTCCTGATGGCGGCATGCAGCTCTAAGGATGAAAAGACAGGAGGCAAGGCGGGTGACGGAGAAGTTTCCGGTGAAATCACCGTCTGGGTTCATCCATATACGAGTGATGCAGATGCCGAGAAAAAGATGTGGGATGAAATCGTTGCATCCTACAAGGAAAAATTTGATGTTGATGTGAAAATCGAAACAATCCCGTGGGCAAATCGGGACCAAAAAGTACTGACAGCATTAGCTGCCAATAACGGTCCTGACGTGTTCTACGCCATTCCGGACCAAATGCCTCAATATGCAGATGAAGGAATGCTCCTTGAACTCGATCCATACTTGAAAGATAACGATATGGATGATTTTGTCGATACAGCCTTGCTCTCAACGAAGTGGAAGGATAAAACGTATGGTCTTCCGATCCTGCAGGAAGCCTACACCCTCTTCTACAATAAAGAAGTCATCGACGCAATCGGAGAGGACCCTGAAAAACTCCCTGCAACGTGGGATGAGTTCTCTGCTTGGGCTGAAAAAGCGAAAGACAAAGGGTTCTACGCACTCAGCTATCAGGGTGGAGGTTCTATGAACGGGACATTGTATCCATTCCTGTGGCAGGCAGGCGGAGAAGTCATCACCCAGGATGATGAAGTTAAGATCAATGATGAAGCGGGTGTGGAGGCTTTCGAATTCATTAACAATATGTATGAAAAAGGCTGGATCCCTGAAGACTCTGTAACGGCAATGGAACATGATGCTTTATGGAACGGCGGTAAAATGCTCGCCGTACAGGGGTCGGGAATCTCTTTGACAAATCTGCAAAAGAGCGGACTGGATTTCGTCATCGCACCGCCTCTTAAACATAAAGAGCAGGCAACATATGGTACAACAGGGATGTTCGTGGTTCCTTCCAATACTGACAATCCGGACGCAGCAGCTGAGTTTATCAAAGTGGTGACGAATGCTGAAAATCAACGTAAATTTAACACGCTGACACAGTATATTCCTGCGCGTGAGTCAGCGAAAGATATCTTTGATGATCAGAAATATCTGGGTCAGCTTGCTGAGTATACTCAATATGCACAGCCGGGGGTCATCCACCCGATCGGCCGTTCCGTCATGCCGGGCATCCAGGCAGAGGTGCAAACGATGATGGCGGGGGAGAAAACGCCTAAGGAAGCAGCGGATGCAGCTGCTGAAGCGGTAAAAGCGGAACTTGCAAAGCAATAGAGTTTTAGACAGGGAGTACTGATCTCTAGGAGATTGGTACTCTCTGTTTCCTAACTTACATAAAAAGAAGGTGATGAAACTGATTAGCACAGAGACGGTTAAACGTGAATTGAAAATGAAAAATAAAAAATTGCCTTTGAAAACACGAATCAAGCGTGAATGGGATCGGAACGCGATTGTGTACATCTTTCTTATCCCGACATTAATTCATTTCTTGATTTTTCAAATATTCCCGTTTGCATTCAGTTTTGTATTGACGTTTTTGGACTGGAAAGTCATTGGTGACCCTGAATTTGTTGGTCTTAAACACTGGATGAGGTTTTTGGAAGATAAATTAGCATGGAAAGCCATATGGAATACGGTTCTTTTCTCATTGTATTATATTGTCCCGACCATGGCCCTCGGGTTGATTCTCGCCTTGATCATCAATTCGGGTGTATGGATGAAAAGCTTTTTTAA
>NZ_JABMCR010000128.1 GCF_013179555.1 Bacillus haikouensis | reverse complement strand
TTTTATATTCCCAGACTGTTAAAATGTAAAGGGTAAACACATTATGCAGGAGGGCACACAATTGAATAGAAAAATAATGCTCATCTCCATCCTACTAATCATCCTCCTATCGGGTTGTAATCGAAATGCGGCGGAGATGATTACAGGTGGGAAAGTGATGATTAACAAAGAAGAAAGTACGATCACATTTTATGCAGTACTCACTGACAGGAATCTAGAGCCGGATACATCATTCCAAGGACGTTTCTTCCTTCAGGGAAGTACGATAAGGAATGCAGTCGGGACTGATTTGGTGTATACCGACAAAGAATTGAAGAGTGATTCGGACCTTGCGAAATCTGAAAAATATGAAGTTCAAGCCACACTCAAACTGAAACACCCTGAAAAAATAGAAGAGCTGGTTAAAGTGATTAAAGATAGTGAAGAGAAAGCTGTCACGATTGAAGTCATTAACGAAAAAGGTCGTTTGGATGATCAAGTAATACATAAGGTGGAAGAAAAGTAGAGTCCCTCAGGCTCTGCTTTTTTTATTATGGCATATGATATAACGTATTTTGTGTTTTGCATATTGTACATACTAGGGTTTTTTTCAGAAAATAAAATAGGATTTACATGCAAGGAAGGAAATGTGAATCTTTTATCCAATAGTATATAAGGGATCAGGAAAGGGGACATAATATGGATCAGGATTCAATCTTTCTAATTAAAGAAAAATATGACTTGAAAAAAGATTTTGCTCTACTCGTATCAATGATGGATTATGCAAGATTAACGACGATTCAAGAAGTTGAAAATCTGTCAGTGAACGAATTGGACTACAGGGTTCACGATGAAGCAAATTCGATTGGGATGCTTTTAGCTCATTTTGATGCGGTGGAAAAAATCTATCAGGCGCTGACCTTTGAAGATTTAAGTGACGATGAACTGGATAAATATGCGGAAACCTTGGAACCGGCATTGAGCCTTGGGAAAGAAGCTGAAGTGATAAAGGGGAAGGACGTCAGCGAATATTTGGACAGATTAAGTGAGTCAAGGAGCAAGACAATTAGCCATTTCAGGGAATTGCCCGCAGCATGGCTTTTTGAGGAAACCGATTGGTGGTATGGAAAGAAGGGGAATAACTTCTTTAAATGGTTCCATGTTTTTGAAGATGAAATTAATCATCGTGGACAGATCAGGATGATCAAGAAAATCCATTCCAAAGACCAATGAAGTAAGCCCAGCAGTTCGGCCTATTTTTTTTCCTTATCTTGAGTTTTAAGAAACTGTCTGTTATAGTATAGATAATTATTTTTGTTCGGTTAATTTACATGATAGAAAAACATTCGTCTAGAAGCTTAATCGAAGCAAGAATATTAATATTTTTATGTGCAGCTGCACTAGGAGGTACTTGTTTTATGCTACAAGGTAAAGTTAAATGGTTCAACGCAGAAAAAGGTTTCGGTTTCATCGAAGTTGAAGGTCAAGACGATGTATTTGTTCACTTCTCTGCAATCCAGGGTGAAGGTTACAAATCACTTGAAGAAGGTCAGGACGTTACATTTGAAATCGTTGAAGGTGCTCGTGGACCACAGGCAGCTAATGTTCAAAAGTAATTAAATAGTAAAACTTCAAACAGGGTACGTCCATAACGTACTCTGTTTTTTTGGTTGAAAATACAAAAGGTTTATATCCGGTTAATTTTCTGATTGATGATATTCACATGATAGGGTGATGGGTTTGTGGGACTATTTTAAGAAGTTTTTAATTTTTGCGGGAGTGTTTGTGGCGGTCAGCATAATCTTGAGTATTATTACAGGGTTGATAATAACTTATTTCTACTCTGAAGGAAGCTTTACAGGACACCCGTTGATTAGCACAATGATCAATTGTATTGCTGCCGCCATTGCAGTATTGGCTGCTTATAAGCCGTTTAGAAAAAAAGGAAAGCCTGCAAATGATGTATGAGAACCTCCTATAATATGCTTAAAAAAGAGAAAGAGACTAGATTTACTAGACTCTCTCTCTTTTTATAAGTATACTGCCTTTGAATTATATGTCTGTTTACTTGTTAGTTTGGTTTTGTTGCTGTTGCTGTTGAGCAGCTTTACGAGCTTGTTGGGCAGCGTTTTGTTCCTGTGCGAATTCAGCTTGGTTTTTTTGTTGTTGTGGTTTTTGGTTGTTGTTGTTTGTCATGGTTATCACCTCCGTAAGAATTAAATTGCCCCGAAAATGAATTAATTATGCTACAATTTTTTCTATTTTTATGGATTATTTCTGAAAAATTATTTGAATCGAAAAAAAGCTGACGGGAGAGAAGTAAACTTTCTCCCCGTCAGCTAGTAAATAATGATCACCAAATTTCCTCCACCCATTCTGGGTGATCTATGAATGGGTTTCTATTCCCTTGATAACGCTCATAAATAATATCATTTCGCTTCATTTCAAAGGAGTCTACAGGATCTTCTTTATGCCACTCCACTAACACCGACAATTTTCCATGAAGAGGTTTTTTGTTATTATTTACCATATTGTTCAACTTCAGATCCAATTCACCGCTGTCTCCTTCATAACGTACATCCATATAGAAGAGCATGCGAGCCACGTCTCCTTTTATGGAATCATTCGGTTCCCATGAATCCTTGTCATAGAATGTCATTGGTGTTTCAGGGTGAGGGGATCCTCCGTTATCAAAATCCAGGTTGCTTCTGGATGAATTAACGGTGACATCAGTCGGTCTCAGATGGTGGAGGTCTGTCCCGGGACCCTGGGACGTACCGAAGTCACCGTGCGATTTCGCCCACACATGTTCCCGGTTCCAATCATTGATGTTACCTCCATGTTGACTCTTTGACTGGGAACGCCTTGTATAGAAGAGAATGACATGATTAGAATAGTCAGGATCCTCATCCGTATTCATCAGAGCTTCCCATATCGCACTATAAGTAAGTTCAGTATGATCATCAATGATGTCATGAAGAATTCGTTTTAATTCCTGACCGTTTTTTCCAACAGCTTGTTTATAATATTTATCAAGTTCGGGTGGTGATTCGGGAAGCTCTGGTTCAGGGTCATCAATGGGATCAGAACCAATAAGCTCTATTTCTTCAGGTGCTCTCAATCCGGGTCGGGTAAAATAGGGTGTTAGCGTTCCTGAAATTGATAGTTTCTTCCCAATCAGGGAAGGATTGCTCTTTAATCCGAATGAATGTCGGAATCCAGAAGGGACTTGTACAAAAAGAATCCTGCCTGTCTCTGCTTCGTGTTCAGAATCTGCTAGTCCGATAGCATAATCATTAGGAAAATCTTTTGTGAGAATAGTGGTGTCTGAAATTGGCTGGCCGACGACATATCCTGTTACTGTCCTCTGACTTCCATCCTGTATATCCAAGGCTTCACTTACAGTTAGCTTCAGATTATTATCCTGTACGGCAGTTTGTGAAGTCTGATCAGTTTGTGACAGACCGTCATTGCATCCCGCCAAGGATATAACAATAAGAACCAGCAGGAATTTATTGAAGTATATGCGATTAAACAAGGCACAACCTCCTAACGAATGGGTTTCTTAACTACAATAATAATGGAAAGTATAGTGAATATTTAATGAAAATCAGAAAATGAGCCATTCGTCTTAGGAACTATTTTAGAACGGGGATGTAATAGGGGGTTGATATAGGAAGGGAGGTAATAAGCTTCCATCCAAAAAATGGTAAAAGGAAACGTAGGAAGAAGGCTATCCTGAAATCACCATCACCATAAGATTGAAAAGGAAATCTTTAGAATGCCAATAATTATATAAAGTGTCTGACTGATGTGCCAGACACTTTGAACATATTTATGATACAGCCTTAAGACCGATCATGCTTATAATGATCAGGCTGATAAAGAAAATTCTGGCCGGGCTTTTCTCTTCCTTGAAAAACAGCATGCCAATGAGTACTGCACCCGCCGAACCGATCCCTGTCCAAATCCCGTAACCGGTAGAAACCGGAATATGGATAAGGGAAAGGGACAATAGATAGAAGCTCAGTGCACCTGCAGTAAAACTGATGAAAGAAGGAATCAGTTTCTTATATCCTTCAGAAAGTTTCATAAATGTTACCATAACAATTTCTGATAAACCGGCGACAATCAAAGTCATCCATGCCATTCTTCAGACCTCCTCTGCTCATTGTTCTCTTTGTCACTCAATTTAAGTCCGATCACCCCAAAGATAAGCAGGGAAATAAACCCGATTTTAAAGATATTCACTTCCTCTTGAAGGAATGTCATCCCTGCAATGGCAGTCCCGGCAGCGCCGATACCTGTGAAAACAGCATAAGCGGTGCCGATTGGCAGGAGCCTCATCGAATTTGAGAAAAAATAAAAACTGATTACAATTAGACACGCAGTAATGATGCTTGGCAAAGGTTCTGTAAACCCATTTGACATAGAGAGACCGGTTGCCCAGCCGATTTCAAGCAGCCCGCCGATGATGACATAAATCCAACCCATACCTCATTCTCCTTTATCTCTGAAAATTCCCAGAGTATACACTTTCCATACAGAATTCTTTCTCTTTTGAAAAATGTCTTCACGATAGTAGTGATGCTCAAGAAAGATTCCATCCACCAAACATAGAAAAGAAGCAGAAAATTCAATCTTGTCAACTTCCCGAAAGATATTTAACTTAGAACCATCTTCATATATGTCAAATAGAATAGATGTAATTGATTGTTCAAATTGAAAAAATTTTTCTTCGATCAACCTTTTAAATTGCGGAGGCGGAAAGAAAGTGACACGTTTCCATAATAATGCTTCTTCCGTGGTCATCAAGCGCTGGCAGTACAAATCGAACAGCTTTCTGAGATTATCTTTAGGAAAACCTGCTTTCATCGTTTCCTTAAGCTGCTTATAGGCTGTTTCTTCTGTGACCAGCAAATCATCTAATACAGAGGTGAAAATTTCCTCTTTACTTTCAAAATGATTATAAAGGGAAGGCTTTTTTATACCAACCGAGCTTGCTATTTCATGCAGGGAAGTATCTTCATATCCTTTTAGCCCAAATAAACATAAAGCTGCTTGTTTTATTTTATATTTGTTGTTTTGTTTCATATAATCTCTGCCCCCGATTTCAGACTAACTATCGTTCGTTAGTTAGTATTAATCTTAACTCAACATATTGGGGAATGCAAGCGGACAATCTGGATGTCATCATTTTATAAAACACTTCATATAATGGCTCTGTTGATAAAAAACTGAAAGGCCGGAGATGTATGAAAGTGGATAGAATAAAGGTTTCGATATTTTGTTTTTTACTGGCTTGCTTAACGCTGCTGCTATACTATAAAACTTCCATCAGTCCGCATAATGAACGATGGATGACCATTGAAGAAAAATATTATCCTCAGCACAATCAGAATTCCCTGATGGGAATAAAGACCGAAGAAGTCATTGGAAGGGAACATTCTTTGTGCGCAATTAAATTTAATAAATCTGAATCCGTGATTTACAACGTGGATTGCGACAGGTATGCTGATTTTCGAGTCGGTGAAAGGGTGCGGGTAACCGTAAATGATCAAAAAATAATTAAAATCAGAAGAAAGTAACTCTTTCTGTTTCCAATCTTCCATTAGAAAAGCTACTATGGAACTATATAACTTTTAAAAGATATAGTTTCTCATGAAAGGAGGCAGGGTAGATGTCCACTAAAGATTTCGTCCAATATTTTGTCGTAAATCGGGAATTGAACATGTCAAAAGGGAAAACGGCGGCACAGGTGGCACATGCAGCGACTCTCAGTGCAATTGAACTGGCATCAACTAACACTGCATTTGAGGAAAGACAGGCTGATTTCGTGAAGTGGCTGCAATCAGGAATGAAAAAAATCGTTCTAAAAGGAAATCAAGCTGAACTGGAGAAGTTGCAAGGGAAAGGTTACTTCAGCATCCATGACAGTGGATTGACTGAAATACAAAAAGGTTCACTTACTGTCATTGCTTTACCGCCTATGGATATGTGGGAAGCCAAAGAACTTGTAGGGCACCTAACACTATAAAAAATTAACCTGACAGGGGGATTCGAATTGTTTGCAAAAATTGACACTATACATATTTCAGTAAGTCAATTGGATCATGCACGAATGTGGTATAAGGAGGTCCTTGAGCTCGAAGAAATAGTTGATTCCGGTCATTATGTGGTGTTTAAGGTCGGGTCGGGAGAAACTCCGATTACCATTCAGCAGGGAGAAGTCCGTTCATCATCAACAAAAACGATTTTGTTCTCGGATGCATTGGAAGAAACAAGATTAAAACTGATCGACAAAGAGGTTGAAGTGGGGCAGATTCTTACAGATGATGGAGTAACGTATTTTGAATTCAAGGATCTCGATGGCAATCAATTTGAAGTATGTCACTTTTTGTCAGCTTAGTATTGATATAAGAGATAAATTGGATAATTTCTCTATATGATGGATGGTGAGGAGGTGAAGGTTAATGGAAACAGGAATGGTAATGGACGGTCTAGGCGTTTTCTTTGGACTATTTAGTATCTTGTATGTAGGGTTTGCTTTATTTATTACCGTATTGATGATTGTGTTTATCTTTAAAGCCATGAGTTTCATGAAACATAAAACAGAGAGTGACCGCAAATTGATTCAAGTTATCGAAAGGTTGGATATAACCCATAAGACAAACAACTCAGAAATTTATGAAACTGACGAGCGGTGAACCTATGAAACCCAGGTAGCAATGTAAGCTTCCTGGGTTATGTTATTTTACATATTAAATGGAAACAGATAGTTACGTACAATGAAAATCTGCTAAAGGGACTTTTTAGAAAAAATATTGTCATTACCCCCACAAAATGATTGGGCATGAACGAATAATATGATATAAGCTATATATTCATTTATAAAAGATCATTTAAACAATCGGGGAGGTATTTTGAGTATGAATATTGACGAAATACTGGAAGATACCGCAGAGCTTGCAAATGAGGATATTGATACGCCAATATATAGATTCGATATCGATCGTCTGTTAGAACAAACAGATGATCTGTAAGAATGAAGAATAATTAAACTATCTTTAAGAAGAAGCTGGAATATATGTGTTATAGCCGAATAAAAATCCGAACTTTAATTCAAATTCTGTCATTAGAATTCGAATTTGTTCGGATTTTTTTAATAGGTCTGTTAAAAAATGTCATAGCATATTATATTATTTTAGTTTTGCCCCAGTCTCTGTGTTTCAGGCTTAGTCATGGCGCTTATGTTTGTTGACCAGTTCTTTCATCATATTTACGATTGTTGCCCTGTCTTCCTTTGTGAAGTGCTGCACCCAATTACTCAGCAACAGATTTTCCTCTGTTGACAGATCCCTTTGTAATCCATCTTCAAAGATTCCCTTTATCTCAGATCCTTTTCTAAGATTATCAATTCCTGCTTCAGTTCTCATAACTTCAATACAACCTCCTTGTTTTCTAATCATCTTCCCTATAATGAATAATTGAAACATCTTCTGCAATTTCAGGAATCCATCTTGATAATGGGCAGGGGATGTTCTTTCACCATTTTAATAGTGGTTTATGTTAAAATCAGTGAAAATAACTATACTGAGAATGGAAGAAAGTAGGGAATAAATCGATGACTCATATATGTATCGTTCGCCACGGTCAAACAGATTGGAATCATCATGGGAAATTGCAGGGGCAAACCGATATACCCCTTAATGAGACCGGGCGGAAGCAAGCAGAAGAGTGCAGGGAATTTCTGAAGGAGTCAGATTGGGACGTGGTAGTCACAACCTCTCTTAAGCGGGCCAGAGAAACAGCTGAAATCATAAATGAAGCACTGAACCTGCCGATGATCGAAATGAATGATTTTAAAGAACGTTGTTTCGGTATAGGGGAAGGATTGACGAGGGAAGCAAGAATGGATAAATATCCTGACTTTATCTTTCCGGGAATGGAAGCTGAAGAAGACCTTGAACAGCGAATTGAAGCAGGTTTGAGGGAAGTAATAAACCGATTCGCAGATAAAAAAGTCTTGCTGGTCTCTCATGGTGCAGTCATTCATGCAATCATAAATAAATATCACAACAAAGGAAGCAGGCTGAAGCAATTCAAATTGTTCAACGGATGCTTAACCAATCTTCACTTTCATGAGAAAGTTTGGAATGTACATGATTATAACGTAACAGACCATCTAATCGAATTTAAAAAATAACCCCTGATAAATAGTATGAATACAACAGGGAGGTGAGGGATCAATGGGAATTATTTTATTCGATGGCATTTGTAATCTATGTAATAGCTCTGTGCGGTTTATCATAGAAAGGGATCCGAAGCGTGAATTCCGGTTTGCTTCCCTTCAAAGTGAAGTTGGGATGAGATACATGAAGAAATATCATATCCCTGACACGACCGACAGCATTGTGTTGGTTATGGATGGGAAAGTGTATGTAGAGTCGACAGCGGCGTTACAAATAGCTGCACGATTGAGGGGGCCATGGAGAATCTTCCGTATGTTCCTGTTGATTCCGAAACCAGTCAGGGACAGAGTATATAAATGGATAGCCAAGAACCGTTATAATTGGTTCGGCCGTAATGAATCATGTATGATCCCGAGTAAAAGGAATCGTGACAGATTTCTGGAAGATAAGCCTCCGGGGTGAGTCGGAGGCATTTTCCTGGCGGGATTTTAGGTTCCTATAATCTTTACTGCATATTTCCGGTTTCGAGGGCCATCAAATTCACAGAAATAGATACCTTGCCACGTACCGAGCAGCAGCCTTCCTTCATTAATAATCACTGTTTGAGAATGACCGACCGAACTCGTTTTTAAGTGTGAGGCCGTATTCCCTTCACTGTGAAGATCTTGTGCATGATTCCAAGGATATACTTCATCAAACCGTCTCAGAAAATCCGTCTTCACATCGGGATCTGCGTTTTCGTTTACTGTAATTCCCGCTGTTGTATGTAAAGATTGAACAATAGCCAATCCCTCTGTTACATCAGATTGGGTTATATAATCCTGAACACTCCTGGTGATTTCAATCATTTCATCGCGCTTATGGGTTTCAATGTTCATTATTATCATTTCGAACCTCTCCTTCCTGAATACTCTGTTTCCCCATTACTATCTTAAAATATCGTATGATAAACTTGCTGGATATTAACTCAGCCTTCTTTTCAATCTTTTAGCCAGGTTGACACCTTGGATATTATCCCCATGTAAGCAAATCGTGTCTGCCTGCAGGGATATGACTTCACCCGTCAGGGCACGTACTTGGTGATGCTCTATCATTTTCATCACTTGTTCCTCTACTCTATCTGCATCGTGAAGGACAGAGTCAGGGAATGTCCTGGGTGTGAGAGTTCCATCAGCCTGATAGGTGCGGTCTGCAAAAACCTCATGAGCAACCGTAAGACCTGTTTCTGTCCCGGCTCTTGTCAATTCACTTCCTGAAAGTCCGAATAATACAAGAGATTCATCCAAATCGCATACCGCTTTTGCAATTGAACGAGCCAAGTCAATATCCTTCGCAGCCATATTGTATAAGGCTCCGTGCGGCTTAACATGAGATAGAAATCCTCCCTGCGCTTTTACTATCCCCTGAAGTGCACCGACTTGATATTGTACCAGTGCATAAGCTTCTTGTGGTGTAAGATGGATGGCTCTCCGTCCGAATCCCTGAAGGTCAGGCAATCCCGGATGTGCACCAATCTTAAGGTCATGTTTAAGGGCTTGGTGAACTGTCTGCATCATAACAAGCGGATCTCCTGCATGAAATCCGCATGCAATATTAACAGACGTAACATATTTCATCATTTCTTCATCTTTACCGATCGTATACACACCAAAACTTTCTCCCAAATCACAATTCAAATCAATCAACATCTCAAGCACCCTTTCAAAAAACAGCTCTAAAGTAGTTATTATCTTAACATATCTAGAATACTCAATCATTCCAAAGGCTGGTGGGTATCTGTATTTAACAAACTTTGGTAAAATGATAGGGAATGGATAAATTTATATGGATGCAAAAGCGGGAGCGACTGATCTTTTCAGGTTCGATTGCTGAAACACCGAAACATATAGTATCGGAATCAAAATGAAGGAAAGAGTCTGGGACAAAAGTGTTTAGTAAAACCTGAACTAATTTGAATTTAAGGATTCAAGTAGTTCGAATTTTTATTAGATTTGTTCAAATGTCCATTTTGTTTTCAGCTTATTCCAGCGGTTATTGGAGTGCAAGACAAAGACTCCCTCGGAGAAGCAGCTTATTAGATAAGCGGAAGGGCTCTGCTCAGAGGCGGGTGGTATAAGACGAATCGTCCTGGAATGCGCTCTTTGCCTTCTTGGTCGGTTTGGCTTATGTCATGTGCTTCTAAGTCCTGCAGCTAGACAAGTGAGACCCCGCCGGAGCAAATTGCACCGCGGAAAGCGATGTCTTGCACGGAAATCATTAGCGGTATTGAGAGTCATCACTGAAATTGTACGTCTTCAGGTACTTGTTTCTTAGTTTTGTCTCAGCCTCTTTACTTTAACTTTCCTATAAAGGGATTTTAATTTCCCTTCTTTTGCCGGGTGATTATCTTCTATTATTCTCGTACGCAATATAAAATAGATTATTTCTTCCACTACGGCCAGAAATATAAATGAAGAAACAATTAGTACAACCCACATTGTCATTGATCGTCTCTCCTCTCAAATAAGGTATAACATATATATGGTTATAAATACCTCGTCATGAAAATAATTAAACGCTGCAGGGAAGGGTGATGAGATGTGAAAGCTATAATGTTTGATTTGGATGAAACATTATTAAACAGGGAAGAATCACTAAAGAGGTTCATCGGTGATCAATACAATCGTCTATTCTCAGGTCTTATGGTGAACAAGGAAGATTTTAGTTCGAAGTTTATTGAATGGGATCAGCATGGATATGTATGGAAAGATGAAGTCTACTCAAAGATAATCGACTACTTTTCTTTGAACCATTTTCACGCAGAAGAATTAGTACAGGATTATCTATTGAACTTCGGACGACACGCTGTTCCCTATTCGGGGTTGCATCACGTGCTTTCAACACTAAAAAGAGCAGGGTACCTCTTGGGCCTGATTACAAATGGAAGGGAAGATCTGCAGAGCAGTACTATCAAAGCACTCGATATTGAGCATTTTTTTGATCTCATTTTAATTTCAGAGAGTTTTGGGGTTAAAAAGCCCGATCCACGTATTTTCGTACATGCTTTAAATGAGCTTCATGTCGAGGCTGGTGATGCCATCTATGTAGGTGATCATCCCAATAATGATATAGAGGCCGCCATTCGATGCGGGATGACAGGAATATGGAAACAAACAGATTGTTGGGATGGTCAGGACTATCAACATTCAATCAAAGAACTACCTGATTTACTCAGTTTTCTTAAGGAGAAAGATATTAATTTATCATAATAAAATTATGTAAACCTTACCTTTCAGCAAAATTTTATTGTTTTCTCATCAGTTTCTAATATTGTAGGAGGATAATAAATTGAAAGCTTATAAGGGAGGTAAAGTTATGATGTGGATTCGCTTTATACCCATCCTGTTTTTTGGTTTTACAGCTTTGACATTGATCACTTATCAAGGAATTGAGATTTTCCAGGCTTTCAATGATTTTTTCACTAAGAAATAAAGGAATCAGTAATCATAGCAGGTGAGTGCATGAAAAGAATTTTAGTAATTGAAGATGAAAAAAACCTATCTAGATTCATCGAACTCGAGCTTAAATATGAAGGATATGATACCGGCCTTGCATTTACAGGGAGAGAAGGGCTTGAAATGGCCTTGAATGAGGAATGGGATGTTATCCTGCTCGACCTTATGCTTCCGGGTTTAAATGGTATTGAAGTATGCAGGAGAATCAGGCAGAGTAAAGAAATTCCCATCTTGATGATTACAGCGAGGGATAGCGTGATGGACCGCGTGTCAGGTCTTGACAGCGGTGCAGATGATTATATTGTAAAGCCGTTTGCCATTGAGGAGCTTCTGGCAAGGCTTAGAGCTGTATTTCGCAGGTCTCATCAAGGTATACCGGAAACCCCCGTCACTGCTTATGAACATAATGGTCTGAAAGTTTATAAAGAATCAAGGCAGGTATATAAAGATGATCTAGAAATCGAAGTGACGAAAAGAGAGTACGATCTGCTTCTTGCTTTTATGGAGAATAAGAACATAGTACTAACACGGGAAGTACTATTG
>NZ_JABMCR010000127.1 GCF_013179555.1 Bacillus haikouensis | reverse complement strand
GTCATCCTTATTATTGTCTCGGTAGAAGTCGTTCCTACAATCATCACCTTCATAGGCCCGAAGCGTTTAAGGGAAAAGGAGTTATTCCTGCGGGCGACCATCAAGGAAAAGCATGAAATCAAAACGATTATAGAGAAAATCAAAGATGAAGACATCGCAATTGAAAATATCCGGATCAAGGATTTAAAGAACAATCAGCATCTCCTTGAATTGAAGATCATCGTCGACTTCAGGAAGAAGACAACAGATATTTATTATACGATTTCTGAAATCAAAGGAATCAAGGACGTTGAGATAGAAAGTTTATAGAAAATAATCCCTTGAACACCTGGGTTATTTTTTATGGAGCTGAACCTTTTCTATAAATGGCAGTTCTTTGACCACTTCCAATACGCCATTGAAGTTGACTGTATCAGGCGTAAGAAGAAGGAGAGAATATTTGAAGCGTTCCAGACCTTTAAGGTCATCGTCATCTTCGATTTGATATTGCGTGATTTCAATGCCGTGATCAGTGATGGCATTATTGATGGCACTTATGTTTCCTTCCCCTTTTTGAACAACTAAACTTAAGAGGAGGAGTTGTTTATGCCTCACCTTCATTTTATAAAAGGATTCAAATTTATTTAAGAAGAACAATGTAATCACAATGATAAATGTAGTGAAAATGGCTTCCCAATACATACCGATTCCTACTACAAGACCGAGTCCGGCAACTACCCAGATACTCGCAGCAGTTGTAAGCCCCCTCACCGTCACTCCCCCATGGACCATGATTGTTCCTGCCCCGAGAAAACCAATTCCCGAGATGACGTAGGATGGGATTCGGCTCGGGTCAAAGCCGACTAATTTGGGATGTTCTTCCAAGAATGGCTCGAATCCGTACAACGATACAAGCATCAATAAACAGGATCCGACTCCAACGAGGATGTGTGTTCGCAGTCCTGCCGGGTGGTTTTTGGACTCTCTCTCGATTCCGATCAAGCCGCTTAAAACGACGATTAACATAATCCGGTATAGGGAGAGTTCAAATTCATCAGGTAATTCCAGATCTATGATTTCAAAAAAGCTCATTGGCGTTTCCCCTCTTCACATTCTTCTATTACCTATACTTTTAACCTATATTGAATATTTTAAAACCACGATCGGAGGGCGAAGAGACGCCTGAGCTGATACTGGTGTATGTCTCATTACAAATTCAGTTATAAAAATAAATACCAGGCAGCGCTGAGCACCACCTGGCAACATAAACTATTGAACCGGCTTCTTCAAGAATCCGACCATCAATGCTGTAATGACAGAACCTATCAGGACAGCCAGCAGATAGAAGAATGGATTTCCTTCCACTACAGGGAATACAAATAGTCCTCCATGCGGAGCCGGAAGCCCGATCCCGAATACCATGGTAAGTGCACCGGCAATCGCTGCCCCTGTCACGATTGAAGGAATGACCCGGAATGGATCCGCTGCCGCAAACGGGATGGCACCTTCCGTAATGAAGGAAGCACCCATAAAGTATGCGGCAATTCCGGCTTTTCTTTCATTATCATTGAATTTCTTTTTAAATAAGGTCGTCGCTAGTGCCAATCCAAGCGGCGGCACCATCCCTCCTGCCATGATGGCAGCATGAGGCGCAAGATTTCCGCCTTCGATCATGGCGATACCGAATGTAAAGGCAGCCTTGTTTATTGGACCTCCCATATCGACTGCCATCATCCCGCCGAGGATCAAGCCGAGTAACACGAGGTTCCCTGTCCCCAATCCATCCAGCCAGTTCTGTACCCCACTATTTACTGCACTTAGTGGCTCTACTAGGAATTGCAGCATAATAAAGCCGGTAATGAAGATCCCCAATAAAGGATAGATCAAAACCGGTTTGATGCCTTCAAGGGCGGCCGGAAAGTTATTCGTCAGGCGTTTAATGCCTATCACGACATAACCCGCGAGGAAACCGGCGATAATCCCGCCAAGAAATCCGCTTTCTCCTGTCGCAGCAATCAATCCGCCGACCATACCGGGTGCAAAACCGGGGCGGTCTGCAATGCTCATCGCGATGAATCCTGCAAGTACCGGCACCATCAAGTAGAACGCGTTTGTCCCGCCGATTTTATTTAACATTGCAGCAAATTCATTATACTCTGCATGATCCGGATTAGCCGATTGGATACCGAATAAGAAGGAAATCGCAATCAGGATCCCTCCACCGACAACAAAGGGAAGCATATTGGATACACCGTTCATCAGATGCTTATAGAATCCTGTACGCTGTTTGTTCTCCGCACCTTCATCTTCTGTCTCTGAATCAGATTTCCCCCCGCTGTATAATGGGGCATCCTTTTTCAATGCTTTATCCAACAATTCCTGAGGCTTTCTGATTGCTTCTGCAACTGGAACTTCAATGACAGGCTTCCCTTTAAAACGATTCATCTCCACTTTTGTATCTGCCGCAACGATAATCGCTGCAGCACTGTCAATTTCAGCAGAAGTCAACACGTTTTTTGCCCCGCCAGAACCGTTGGTTTCCACTTTGAGATCGATCCCAAGCTCTTTCGCTTTTGCTTTAAGCGCATCTGCTGCCATATATGTGTGGGCAATCCCGGTTGGACAAGCTGTTACGGCTAACACCTTTCCTCCACTAGTTGAAGTCTCTTCGGAAACGGATTCCTCTTCCTCCTCTTTATCATGCAAATTGATAATCTCTAAAACTTCTTCTTTGGTCGCAGCGTCCAATAATTCTTTACGGACATCAGCGTCCATCAGTATAGATGAAAGACGGCTGAGCGCTTCCAGATGAGTTTGGTTGGCACCATCGGTTGCGGCAATCATGAAGAATAGATGTGCCGATGCCCCGTCGAGGGATTCATAATCAACGCCAGCTGTCGATTTTCCGAAAGCAATTGCCGGTGATTTGACCGCTGTTGTTTTTGCATGCGGAATGGCGATCCCTTCACCGATCCCTGTAGTACTTTGTGATTCACGGGCATGAATTGCTTTTTTAAATTCAGCTGCGTCCTGTAAATTCCCGCTCTTATCCAGAACTGAAACCAGCTCGTCGATGACGGCAGATTTTGATTCTGCCTGTAAATTCAATGCGATTGTCTCTTCTCTTAACAGCTCTGTTATACGCATTGCAGTTCCTCCCTTTTATGTTTTACTGATTTCAATCCGTTTATATAATTCATTCACCTTTTCTGCTTCACACAATCCAATGGAAAAAGCAGTTGCTGAACCTGCGGCTGTTCCCAATCGGAATGAATCTTCCAGGCTTAACCCATTTGACAAACCTGAAAGAAACCCTGCGACCGTTGAGTCACCCGCTCCCACTGAGCTTTTCAAATCCCCTTTTGGAACGACTGCATAATAGACATCCTCGCCATTCAAGAGAAGCGCACCCTTGTCTGCCATTGATACAATTACATTTTCTACGCCTTGTTCTTTCAGTTTCTTTCCGTAATGGATCGCTTCTTCAACCGAATCGATTACTGTATCAAACATTTCACCTAGTTCATGATGATTCGGTTTAATCAAAAAAGGCTTAAGTTCCAGCACCGGCTGTATCAGATCTTTTTCAGCATCAATCACAATTCGCGCTCCACGTTGCCTGCAAATCTCAGCCGCCTCCTGATAAAAAGATTTTGGAACAGAAGCCGGGATACTGCCCGCGAGCACGAGCGTATCACCCTCTGATAAATTAGAGATTATATACATAAGCTGATCCAGCTGTTGTTTATAGATCGATGGGCCGTTCCCGTTAATTTCAGTTTCGTCTTCCGACTTTATTTTCACATTAATTCGTGACATCTCATCTACCTGGACAAAATCAGTCTCAATGTTTTCTTTTCTTAAAAATTGCTTAATATATTCGCCCGTGAATCCACCAGCAAATCCGAGTGCTGTACTTTTTACTCCAAGGATATGAAGGACACGGGAAACGTTGATCCCTTTTCCACCAGGTAGCGCATTCTCTTCCGTCGAACGGTTAAGCCCGCCTTTTGTGAATTGATCGAGCTCCATAATATAGTCAACGGATGGATTCAGAGTTAAGGTGTATATCATGTTGTCACAACCTTTACAGTAGTTTGTTCCGCATAAGCTGAATCGGAACTGTTTTCACTTCCGTTTGTGATGATTATCGCTTTCTCCAAATCGGCAATTTTACTGAATGCGATTTCGCCGAATTTGGAATCGTCAGCTAGCACGATTGCTTCCCTGGAAAGTTCAATGGCCGTCATCTTCACTTGAGCTTCTTCGGGATCAGGTGTCGTGTATCCATACTGAGGATGCACACCATTCGTGCCAAGAAATGTTTTGTCAAATCGGTATTTCCGGATAGACTCGACCGCTCCGCTGCCGATCATCGCCTTCGTTGTCGGCTTTACACTGCCTCCGACGATATACGTCTGGATACCCTTTTCCAGAAGGGCATCCACATGAGTCAAGCCATTTGTCACAACCACGATATCCATTTCGGGTAAAAACTCGATCATGCATAGCGTCGTCGTTCCTGCATCTAAGAATATGCAATCACCTTCTTCGATCAAATTGGCCGCATAGCGAGCAATCGCCTTTTTCTCGTGAAGGTTTTTGGATGTTTTTTCAGAGACGGTCAATTCTTTCAGCTTCCCCTGAAGTATTGAAGCCCCGCCATGGACCCGCTTTAAAAACTTTTCCTGCTCAAGCTGTGTCAGATCACGTCGAATCGTTGATTCAGATGCCTCAGTCAGTTCTGTAATCTCCTGGATCTTGATGGCTCCCTTCTCTTTGAGCAAGTCTAAAATAATTCGGTGCCTTTCTTCGGTTAACATAAATTCCTCCTGCTGATTCGCTTATTAACCCCATTATAATGAGAACGTTTTCAGAAATCAATCATTTTCTATCAATATCCATCAAATTCAATCTAATATCGTTCAAAAACAGTCATCATTTGCTCTTTTCTTGGCGCAACAGTGTTAATTGTTCTTTAATGTCAGTCCCCGCCGCCTGCGTTTTCTCGCCACCTGCACCGATACCTTTAAATTCCAGGCAAATACCTAATGTCAATACACCTAATAAAAAGTACAATAGATCTATACATAACGTTCCACTATAATATGTTTTTACTTGATCATTTAAATTGTGATTGATTTTCTCCAGTATGAACCAGGAATGAGGAACAGCTTAAGGGAGAGAGATGAGATGAATGAATGGCTTGGAAAAATGTCAGAATGGATTGAAGGAAATCAGTTACTTAGTGTGCATTATCTAAAAATCAAACAAGGACCCCGTTCCTTTTCAGGGAGACTTCTTCAAGTAAACGAACAACATGTACTTTTCTACGCTGATGACACAAAGGAAGTCATCAATCTGCATATGAACCAGATTGACCACATCGAACCTTTTCAATAATTCAGGGCGGCATCCCCAGTAACGAGCGATCGTCCACAAACATAAAAAAAGCCAGCTCCGGTTAACAACCCGGAACTGGCTTTTTATGACACTACTTTATTCATGATTTTCTTCTTGCTTTGCTTCAGGATTTTCTTCACTCTTAGGATTAGGATTCACATAATGATAATCTTTGCGATCAATCGGTTCAAATCCTTCCGGTTCATAGAAGCGAAGTAAATCCTCATAGATTACTTTGTCTGATAGTTCCAGACGTTTTTGTGCATCTTTACTTATATCTCCACAAGCTTTGCTTGCTTCTTCATTACCTTCTTCAATCGGTTTTCCAGTTTCATTATCATAACAAACACCTTTGATGTTTGAATACTTTTCAGAAATCACGTCACCGTTTCGGAAAGGTACGATCTGCTTGCGCTCCTCAGAAAGAAGATCTTGACCAAAGGTAAGATAATCTTTCGTCTCCTGCCCTAGAAGATGCATAACTGTAGGGCGAAGGTCGATCTGTCCGCCGTACGTATGGTTGACTCCACCTTCTGCACCGGAGTTCAGGATGAACAGCGGTACACGCTGTAACTGAGCACTTTCGTAAGCACCGACTTCTTTGCCGAGAATTTCAGACATTGCCCTGTTATGATTATCCGATATACCGTAGTGATCTCCATAAAGGACAATCATTGTATTGTCATAGAGACCTTTTTCCTTCAAGTTGTTCACGAAAGCTTCAAGCTGCTGATCCATGTAGTGTGATGTTTGGAAATAACGGTTCACTACCCCATCGTTTGTTTCAGCTGTCGGGAAGTCAGTGTCTTCCTCATGACGGTCAAACGGAAAATGGTTGGATAACGTTAAGAATTTCGTATAGAAAGGCTGTTTCAGACTTTCCAGCATCGGAATTGAATCTTCAAAGAACGGTTTGTCTTTCAATCCGTAAGGAAGCTGTTCTTCCGGATTGTTCATATCATAATAAGTTGCATCAAAGAATTTATCGTATCCCATTGAACGATACATTTCTGAACGGTTCCAGAATGTTTTATAGTTACCATGGAATACCGCTGATGTGTATCCTTCATCCTTTAACATAGCAGGAGCTGACTGATATGTGTTATTTGCATGAGTCATGAAAACTGCACCCTGCGGAAGCGGATATAATGAGTTTTCGATGATGAACTCTGAATCAGATGTCTTTCCCTGACCTGTTTGATGGAAGAAGTTATCAAAGTACATAGCATCTTTGTTTTCAACCAAAGAGTTCAAGAATGGAGTAACTTCCTTTCCATTCAACTCTCTTCCGATCATGAATGATTGAAGAGATTCCATCGATATATAGATGACGTTCTTTCCTTCAGCCTTACCAAAGGCATCCGGGTCAGGCGCAGCTTTATTTGCTTTTACAAAGTTCTCTACCTCTGATACCTCATTGCCATCGGCCATTGCACGTTTGGCATGGGTTTTTGAGTTTTGAACGATATCGTAAATCGTAAAGTTCGTTGTACCTAAATATTTTACCAGGTAGTTTCGATCAAAGCTTCTAGTCAATAATTCAGGACGGTCGATGTTCGCAAGACCAAGATTCAATAAGAATACAAGGACTGCAGAAGTCATGACCGCGAATACTGCACGGAAACGCAGCTTTTCCTGAGGCTTCACTTTCTTCAGGATCACAAGTCCGATTATGATGAACAGATCCAAGAAATAGAGAATATCAACAGGGCTAAGCAGCTCTATCGCACTTCCGCCTAAACCGTTGTTCGTTTTCGCCTGCAGGATGACCGGCACTGTAATGAAGTCATTAAAGAATCGGTAGTACACGACGTTTGCATATAGGACGAAAGACATCAGCAGGTTAATGACGATAAACGCAATGTATCTGCCCCGGCCTTTCCAGAATAGTGCAATAGCAAAGAAAAATAACGCTGAACTCAGCGGGTTAATGAATAATAAAAATTGCTGCATGACATTTTGAATGCCAAGATTGAATTCTGCCAGATAGACAGCATACGTTTTTAACCAAAACAGAATGACGACTGTAAAGAAGAAAGTCAACTTCCCAGTACGCATCTCACTGCGCATGTCATTGAAACGGTTCTTAAAGAAGTTCATACTTCATCACCTTTTTATATTAAAATTTGTAAAGTTAATTTGTAGTTTTTGTAAATCTCGAATGAGTCAACAACGAGTATTATAGCAGAAATTGATTTCACCTGTATAACAATTTAGTGTAAATCGTAACAAAAATATTTCACCGCAATTCGACAAACAGGCATTATTCCGGAGAAAAATCTTGTGATATCAAGGTGTATTACGTAATTATGAAACACAAAAAACGAGTGAAGGGTGGCTGAATCTACATGAACTGTTAAAATAATGTAAATGGAGGTCTTTCATTTTTTTATCTTTTATTTTATCCCCTTATCTATACTGCTTATAAACCTGATTCGCGATTGTAATATTAACCAAATGTAAATTTTACAGGCGGATTCAAAAAATGATTGAAGTCCCACTTCAATCATTTTTTGAATTCTTACACATGAGATAATTTATTCAATACATAATTTTCTACCACTTCTGCTACGCCGTCTTCCATATTGGACAATGTTACGTGATCAGCCTTCGCTTTGATATCATCCGGTGCGTTGCCCATAGCCACCCCAAGGCCGGCATATTCAATCATCGCAAGATCATTGTAGCTGTCGCCGATTGCGATGATTTCCTCTTTTTTTATCCCAAGAGGTCTGATCAGGTAATCCAAACTCGCACCTTTGGTTACGCCCAGCTGCGTAAATTCCAGAAAGTAAGGTTTTGAGCGCATCACACATAGCTCGCCATCGAGTTCTGCCTGCAGCTTCTTCTCCACTTCCACAAGTCTTACTTCTTCCTTAAGCATTAATGCTTTTACTACCGGTCCGCCAATTGCATCCTTAAAACTTGGCACCACTTCAACCGGAAGTCCTGTCAACCCGCTTTCAATATCAGCAAATTCATTTGGCTCTTCCACGATGATGGCATCGTCCGAATACGTAAGGATGCCCACCCCTTCACGTTTGCTCAATTCGTACAATCTGTGAGCCGTCTCAGCGGACAGCGTACGGCTGTATGTTTCTTCATCTGTGCTGCAGTTGATTATCTTTGAACCATTAAAAGATAAAATGTAGCTTCCATAATGATCAAGCTTCAGTTCTTTCGCCACCCAACGCATCCCGTAAGTCGGTCTGCCTGAAGCAAGAACGACTTTCACGCCTGCTTCCTGTGCCTGGGCTAGAGCCTTTTTCGTCCGCTCCGATATCGTCTGATCATCGCGGAGCAATGTATCATCTAAATCAAGAACAATCATTTTATAATTCATGAATAGAAAATCCTTTCTATATAAAAGAAAATAATATTTTCCTACTATAACACCATTGGATGTTTTTTAAAAAGGAAAGTTTTTGTTTAGAAGAGAGTAATTGAAGTGGATCTGAACAGGGGCATTATTTCACGATCAAAATAGAACAGACCGCCACATGGCGGTCTATTCTATAGAAAATACTTTTCTGTTGGGAAATTCAGCTGCCTTTTTTCAGTACATTATGTTTTGGATTATTAGTTTGAGACCGTAATTCCGATCGTATGTCTTTAAAGAATGACACTCCCATCAGGATGATGACAAGGGCAAATGGCAGGGCTGCGATAATGAGCATATTCTGCAGTCCCTGGGTACCGCCGAAATAAACAACGGCGGCGGCCATCATCGACTGAATCAAGCCCCACGCCATTTTAACCTGATTGCCCGGGTTCAAACGGCCGTCCGTACTGAGCATTCCCAACACAAACGTTGCCGAATCGGCCGATGTGATAAAGAAGATGGCGATGACAAAGATCGTCATGATGGACATCAAGGTACCCAGTGGATACTCTGCGAGCGTCCCGAAGGTGGAAGTCTCAAGACTGAATTCAGAAATTGCGGCGATTCCCAGATTTTCTAGTCTTAGTGCCGATACCCCGAATACCGCGAAGAAAATGAAACACACGAGTGACGGCAGCAGAAGGACACCGAATAAGAACTCTTTGATGGTTCTGCCTTTTGATATCCTCGCAATGAAGATGCCGACGAAAGGCGCCCAAGATATCCACCATGCCCAATAGAAGATAGTCCAGCTATTGATCCATGTCCGGCCATCCGAGTCCATCGGGGCAATCCGAAGGCTCATCTTAAAGAAATCGGCAACGTAATTGCCCAGCGTATGAGTAAACATATTTAGAATCAGCATGGTTGGTCCGACGATAAATAAGAGCATCAGCAGGAGAGCGGCAAGACCCATATTGATATTGCTCAAATACTTTATTCCTTTTCCGATACCTGACCATGCAGACCAAATGAATAAAATCGTAGATACGGCCAATACAATTAGCTGGACCGTAAAATTGTTCGGTATTCCAAATAAAAAGGAAAGTCCGCCTGTTATTTGAGCAGACCCGAAGCCAAGGGTAGCCGCAACTCCAACCACAGTCGCAAACACGGCCAGCACATCAATCCACTGACCCAATGCTCCTTCCATTCGCTTCTCGCCAAATAACGGGGCAAGCGTGGCACTTATCAACCCTTTAGCACCACGGTTGAATTTAAAGTAAGCAAGGACCAGCGCGACGATACCGTATACCGCCCAGGCATGGATTCCCCAGTGGAAAAAAGAATACTTCAACGCTTCTTTCACAGCTGCATCCGTCCCGAGCTCTGCTGCCGGACTGCTTTTGAACGCATGTGAAATCGGCTCGGCTGTCGTCCAGAAGACGAGTCCCATTCCCATACCTGCACTGAATAGCATGGCAAACCATGAGGAATTACTGAACTCCGGCTCTTCCCCCTCCTTGCCAAGCTTAATTTTTCCGTAACGGGAAAACATCAAATAAACACAGAAGAGAAGAATTGCAATCACAATCAATAAATAAAACCAGCCAAATTTATTTAGGATTCCCTGTGTAATCGAAGCCGTGACGGTTTCCAAATTCTTTGGGGCAGCAGATCCCCAAATGACAACGATTAATGAAATAAATAATGCATACCAAAATACTCGTGTAGCCTGTTTCATGTGTCACCTCTCATAAATATGTACCTTACTAATGGTAACATACCTCTTTTCGATAGCCAGAAAACCGCTTCGCACTAATTATTTTCCGCTAATCCTTATTATCCTCGCTAATTAATTCGCTATACAGCTAACAACTATATACCCCGATAAAAAAATAACTTAACCCATGAAAATGAGTAACGTTTTCATTGATCAGTTACAGAAAGCTCTGGATATGGAGGCGGGCACATGAAAGTTCAGCTTTAGGGATCTTCTAAATGGACCTCAGTTTGAAGGAATCGAACACCTTAAATTTGGTTTAACTATATAAATGTTATTGACAACAAAATAGATAATCTATTAAAATGTTTTCATAGCCTCTAAACAGGCTTGCATAATTGAACCACGGGGCATTAGCTCAGCTGGGAGAGCGTTTGGCTGGCAGCCAAAAGGTCAGCGGTTCGATCCCGCTATGCTCCATACCGGAAAACAGGGAATCCTTTAAAGGATTCCCTGTTTTTTTATGTTTTACAAAGTATGATTAACTCCTTATACTGATGAAATAATCGTCGAAGGGTAGTGATCCACAATGCTATACATATGGAATATCGAGAAAATCATCCAACAGACATTATCCTGGCACAATTTAGACATCAACTATGAGTCGAACAATCAGCTGACTGTTCCGATGAGCTATAATGTTTCCCATAACACAATCAGATTTAATTATTTGAAGGTCAATGGTTATATAGCGAAGATGAATATAAAAGAATCAGAGGAGAGTATTGTCAAGATCATTCTCTATCGTGTGCTTGGATATTACATGGATTTTAAGAAAAATAAACATGATACGAGGATTCTGATGTATGGTGAAGATAAAGAAATCGAAGAACTTAAAGCTTTGATTGAGCGGAATGCATGGGAGTTTGGAAGGACGCTGGTTCCTGAAGAACTGCAGAAGGCGTACGATAAAGTACGCGAATTGGACAAGAGGTTGATTAAATGAACATTCCCTCCAATTGTCAGGCTCCTTGTAAAAAGGAGCCTTTCGTCTACCTTTGTTGAATATTCGGCTAGAACACGGCCTGGGGTAAAAGGATAATAAATTCTGTCCCTGCCCCTTTTTCACTATTCACAAAGATTTTACCTTTGAATGAACGAATGATTTGAAAGCTGACCATCATCCCCAGACCTGTTCCCTTTTCCTTCAGAGAATAATAAGGGTTCCCAAGCCTGTCAATTTGTTGTTTCGTCATGCCGACACCCTGATCCTTAATGCTGATCCTGATAAATCCATCGGCGTCCGGACTGCAGGCGACCCAGATGATTCCTCCATTCGGCATCGACTCCACCGCATTTTTCATAATATTAATCAATGACTGGTTTATTTTCTGTGGATTGGCATCAATCCAGCAATCACCAACAATATCTGTCTTTATCTCTACTTGATGGTTCAGGCTGAAGCTTTGAATGAGATTTGCGACTCGTTCTACCTGATCCCCTGCATTGACTTTTCCATTAAGATTTTCCGAGGGTTTACCAAATGCGAGAAAATCATCAATAATTTCATTTGCCCGATCTAATTCTTCAATCGATACTTTAATATATTCCTTCTTTTTATGCGGCAGATCGGGATCGTCTAAAAGCTGCAAAAAGCCGCGGGTCACTTGCATAGGATTTCTGATTTCATGAGCGAAAACACTGGTCAGCTCACTGATCACCCGTAATTTTTCCGAATTTTGCACATCTGAACGCAGCTGATGAATCTCCCTTATTTTTTCTATAAACACAATACAGAACAAAGTAACAGCCACCATAAAGACCAAATGTAATAATTGCACTTTCAGATAATCAAATGAAAAGCCTATTAATATAGTGAAGATAGTTAGCCCCAGCACACAGTAATAAAAGGAAAGCCCTAATGCGATGACTGCCTTCTTATCTTTTTTTGAACGAATAAATGATT
>NZ_JABMCR010000126.1 GCF_013179555.1 Bacillus haikouensis | reverse complement strand
CGTGATTCGATGGATCAGGTAAGAATGCCGATCAGTGAAGTGAAATCCTTCCTGATGGAAAAAATCCAGTTTTAATATTGTTAGAAAGAGGCTGGGACAAAACTAATGACCTCGACATAAAGACGAACAATTTCAGCGTATATTCTTAATACCGCTAATGATTTCCGTGCAAGACTTCGCTTTCCACGGGTAGCCCGTGAGCCTCCTCGGCAAGCCTGCGGGGTCTCACATTGGCTACTTCTCCCGCAGGAGTCTTCGTCTTGCACTCCAATCAACCGCTGGAAAGTGCTAAACTTAAGTTTACATTGAACAAAATAATAACCCGGACTAAATTGCCTGTTTGAAGGCAATTTAGTTCGGGTTTTACTTAGACTATAACACTTTTGTCCCTGCCTCTTTTTTTGAAAATTTAGTTTAACTGAAGAGATATGTTCAGTATGAGTTCGACGAACGGCAGCCCCTGCCACAATAGGTATACAGAGTGATAAGCGAACTTCGGGATATTCGTAAGGAATTTTCATTGCTGCTCGATCTGCTGATTTCCGAAAACACTCTATACGTCCAAATCCCCCTTAGGATCAGCATAATCCTTACCGGAGTCAATGTTTCTTAACAAAAAAACCGGCCCCATAAGAGAGCCGGCCACAATCACAAAATGCTTTTAATACTAGAATGAGTCCTTTAGGTTATCCATTTGATCAAGAAATCTTCTGGATTTCAATGTTAGACCTGAGTTTTCATCGTAATAAGTCCTGATTACCCGCTTGAGCTGATGTTTTGTTTCATCCTTTACAGAGATGTTCCCTAGCCGATTGATGTCAAAATAATAAAACAGTCTTAATAATTTTACGGTGCTTTGCGAAATCGGAAGATGATGGGGATCATTCTCTACACACCGGTGACATATGAATCCGTTCTCTTTAAATGAAAATCCAAATGTGCCCTCGGTCTCCCCACAGACAGAACAGCCATTCAAATGAGGATACAGTCCTAATACTGGCAGCATTTTCATTTCAAAAATATACATCAAGATGTCCGGATCATACTCTTCGTTAAGATACTTCAGCACACTGTATAGCAATTCAAAAAGAAAAGGATTTGGTTTCCTGTCCTCCGTGCTTTTATCAAGGAGTTCGACCATGTATGATGCGTATGCTGTTTTAAACAGGTCTTCCCTTACATGCCTAAGTGACTCTGCAATCTCTCCCTGTTGAAGGGTTCCCAATCCACTGCCTTTAATAAACATAAAATAGCCGTATGTAAACACTTGGGAAATAGCGGAAAGACGGCTGTTGGGCTTTTTAGCGCCTCTCGCCATCAATCCGATTTTCCCGAATTCCCTGGAGTATATAGTCACTATTTTGTTTGTTTCACCATAATGGTTTGTTCTGATAACAATTCCTTCACACTTTTGTAGCATATTGGCCACCTCCCGAATTCACATCACCCGGTTGATGAAACCTATTACGTCAGGGGGAAGTCGACTTCCGATATTTCTTCTTCCAATTGATAAGGTTCTTCCACCCCATCTTTCTCAAGTTCCTTAAAGAGTAAATACGTGTCGATGTTGCCTGTTTGTGAAAACACTTTCCAAGTTAAGTCTAACATCAAAAACCCACCTTTCTGGATTTAAACTAGCAAGACTTCAAAGCTTTCTTGTGATTAGAATTAGCATCTTTTTAATAAAGCATGTGAACTAAATATTGTTAATTAAATTTGCTTGACTTTTCAAGAAATGTGCAGCTTAATACTCATCGTCATTGAAGCCGTAATCACGGAGGTTGGATGCACGGTTACGCCAATCTTTCTGGACTTTCACCCATAACTCCAGGTACACTTTTGTACCCAGAAGATTTTCAATATCCACACGGGAGCGTTTCCCAACTTCTTTCAGCATAGACCCCTGTTTTCCGATGACAATCCCTTTTTGTGAATCCCTTTCCACTATGATAGTGGCCAGGACGTCAATTAGATTCTTATCACCTTTTTTCTCCATTTTATCAATGACAACAGCTATACTGTGAGGAATTTCCTCTCTTGTCAGATGGAGAACCTTCTCACGGATCAATTCAGATACGATAAAACGTTCAGGATGGTCAGTGATTTGATCTGCAGGGTAAAACTGCGGTCCTTCAGGAAGGTTATCCTGAATCAATTGAAGCAAGTGTTCCACATTATTCCCTTCCAGTGCCGAAATCGGCACTGTTGCCGCAAATGGAAAAAGTTCATTGTATTGCTTGATGATCGGCAATAACTCATCAGGATGAATTTGATCAATTTTATTCAAGATGAGAAATACCGGCGTCTTAACCCCTTTCAACTTCTCAATGATAAATTGATCACCTTTCCCAATCCCTTCCTCCACATTCACCATGAAGAGTATTATGTCTACTTCCTTCAGTGTGTTTTGAGCAATCTTCATCATAAAGTCACCAAGTTTATGCTTGGGCTTGTGGATTCCAGGCGTATCAATGAAGATCATTTGGGATTCGCTGGTTGTCAGGACACCCTGAACTTTATTTCTAGTCGTTTGCGGCTTGTCACTCATAATGGCAATCTTCTGGCCGATTACACGATTTAAAAACGTGGACTTACCTACATTGGGACGACCGATAATTGAAATAAATCCTGATTTGAATGATGCTTTCGTCTCTTTATTACTCATGTAAATCCTCCGGTGAAAAAGCTCCCGGCAATAACTCAGCTACTGTCAATTCTTCTACATCACCTTTTAAATTCGTCAATACTACTCTCATATCTTTCGCACAAAGCTCGGATATGACTTGGCGGCATGCACCGCATGGCGGTACGGGTCTCGTAGTATCAGCAACCACCGCGATCATGGAATAATCCTTGTCACCTTCTGAATAAGCTTTGAAGAGGGCTGTTCTTTCTGCACAATTGCACATGCTGTATGCGGCATTTTCAATATTGCACCCGTGATAGACCTTTCCGTCTTTCGTAAGAAGAGCTGCACCGACCTTAAATTTGCTATAAGGTACATATGCTTTTTCTCGTGCGTCTTTTGCTTCATTGATTAGTTGTTCTGTGTTCATTGTATTACTCTCCTTTTGACCCTTACATATTTCATTTTACTATATTTTTCATAAAAGAAAATGGGCTGTTATCATTTTGTAATGAAATAGTTAGATAATTCAAACTATTTAGTGATACTTTTGCTTATACGCTTAACTTATTCTATACAACTATAAGAGCGTTTTCAAATCAAAAAGAGGCTAGTGGGAAGAAATGTTCTTCAAACAGCCCCTTTTTAATTACCGGTTACTTTTAATCATCTCTTTTTGATATGCCTTTTATTATAATTATGTCTATTACACATCTCTGCCGAATTTCCGTTCAAGACTTCTCTTTCAGCGGGTTGGTTGAGAACCGTACCTGCCCTGTGTGCAGGAAAAAGGAGGGGCTGTTCTCAAAATGCAGTACAGCTTGTAAACAATAGCGTCTGATGAGAAAAACACTAGTTAATTCAATATCTTGGGTATGAAAATGATGCACCCTATTATGAAGGAACCGATTGCATATAACAGGACAGCAGCGGATGACATATCTTTGGATGCCTTTGCAAGCGGGTGATATTCCGAGGTCACCAGATCGACTGCTTTTTCGATAGCTGTGTTCATTGTTTCCAGTGCCAACATACCAAATATAAGGGATACAAGGATGATCCACTCGAAAGCAGAAATGGAAAGGAATATACCCAATGCAATCACTAATACTGCAGCTGCTGTATGAATCCTGAAGTTCTGCTCCGATGACCAGACGAGCCTGATTCCCTGCCATGCATATCCAAAGGATTTCTTGAAGCGTGCCAGTCCGAATTTAGTCTCTTGTGAGTCCATACTCTTCAAGGATATCCTTTTGTGTTTGGAACATTTCTTTTTCATCCTCTTCCTCTATGTGGTCGTAGCCCAATAAATGAAGGAATCCATGAAGAGCAAGGAAGCCGAGTTCACGGGAAAATGAGTGGTTATATTCTTCCGCCTGTTCTTTCGCCCGTTCAACCGAGATGATGATGTCCCCTAATATCCGCGGCATATCCGTACCTACAATCTCAATTTCATCTTCCCCAAGTTCTTCAAGAGCAAAAGAAATGACATCTGTAGGCTGATCTTTGTGGCGGTAATCGCGATTGATTTCCCTGATTCGTTCATTCGAAAGGAACGTTATGGAAACCTCACTTCCTTCCTCCACTCCTTCTTTATCGGCAGCCACGTTCAAAATACCTTGAATCTGCTCTATTTGTTCTTCAGTCAATTGATCTGTCTCATCGATAAAGTCAATGGATAAGGTCATATGTTATTCTCCTTCTGCTTTAAGTTCAGGGTACTCGATCCTTGGATGATAAATACCGTTCAAAGTCTCACATAAGGACTGTTTTACTTTTTCAAGCTCTTTCAATGAAATATCACATTCATTGAATTGCCCGTCACTGAGTCGATCTTTGACGATTGCAGCGACCAATTGCTTGATTTCCTCCTGGGTAGGGGAGTTCTTTGAGCGAACAGCAGCCTCCACACTATCAGCAATATTGATGATTGCGGTTTCTTTCGTTTGCGGCTTAGGTCCTGGATATCGATATTCCACTTCTGTTACATCTTTCCCCTGTTCTTTCGCCTTATAATAAAAATATTTCAATAAAGTTGTACCATGATGCTGTTCGGCGATGTCGACGATTTCTTTAGGCAGCTTATATTTCCGCAACATGGCAGCCCCGTCAGAAGCATGATCGATAATGATGTTTTTACTCGTTTCCGGATTCATCCGATCATGAGGATTCTCCAAATTCAATTGATTTTCAATGAAAAAGTGCGGCCTCTTTGACTTCCCTACATCATGATAATAACACCCGACCCTGGCCAGCAGTCCATTGGCGCCAATGGCTTCGCAGGCTGATTCAGCCAGGTTGGCCACCATAACGCTATGATGATATGTACCAGGCGCATCAGTAAGCAGTTTCTTCAACAACGGCTGATTCGGACTGGAAAGCTCGACCAGCCTCATCGAGGACAAAATGCCGAATCCTGTTTCAAAAAAAGGTAAGAAACCGATAGTTAATATGGATGAGCCTATCCCGGAAACCAGAGCAAATATCAGATAATAGATATATTCCGTACTTGAGTAGGCTACATCGCTCAGCAATACAAGAAATGCGATGATCATTATATTTACTAATGCCACATATATGCCTGCCCTTAAAACATTGGTTCGTTGATTTCTGCTTACAAGTGTCAAGATTCCTGCTACACCACTGAAGAGCGTATAAATTGCCACTTCGATGTCGACGGAACCTGAAAACTTTTCATTAAAGACGATGCTCGCACATGCCGAGATAATGAACACCATCATCATAGCAATCCGTTCATTCAGTAAGATGCGGAGAATCATACCTGTGAAGGCAGCGGGAAACAAGAACGCAATATCATTTATCTCCAATTGCTTTAATAGTCCGGTTATTTTCATGATGATCAGTGAAATCACAAACACAATGCTCGTCAAGATCAAATAGTTCTGTTTCCTTTCTTCCTTAACCTCAAGTGTATAAAAGAAGTAATATAAGGAACTAATGATCACAACGATAAATAAAGCCAGTCCAATGATTGGTTTAATTGAGAAATCTTCTTCTACCATACCAAAATCATTCAGCGTTTCATAGATATTCGGAGTGATAAGATCCCCCTCTTCAACGATGACCTCACCATCTACGATCTCTACTGACTGAACACTTTCAACAGCCTGTTTTTTTAGCTGTTCGGTTTTTTCCTCATCATAGAACTCAGTAGGCAAAATGGCTGCATTACCCAGAGCGATTGCAGCTTCTTTCAGTTCCCCATTGAAAGAAAAACTGGAGATCCTTTGTTCAAGATTCAATGCGGCCCTTTTTAGCTCATCTTCTTTTACTTTATCACCCATGATGACTTCGAGCTGAGTAGAAACAATGGATTCCACTCTTTCCAAATCCGTTTCAGTTGCCGTAAGCAGTGTTTTCAGGACGTTATCGGTTAACGTTTTCGTCAAATTATTTTCTTCGCCTGAGGGAAGGCGTTTCTTTAATTCCTCAAGTTGTTTATTGAGGTTGACGCTCTGAGGGTTCCTCACTTCCTCATCGGGAGCAGGTTCATTCACCGCTTTATTCTTTACTTCGTTTACACTGTCAATTAAAGAACTCACAAGCATGACAGCATTGTTTACAGCTCCATCTTTCGTACTGTATATCTTTTCCACTTCCGCTGCAGCCGCTTCTTTTTTCTTTTCTGTCGCTTCATCATCTATCAGCGTCTTCGGAGCCCTGATAGTAGCTGGCGCTTCTTCGTATAAGCTTAGGTCAAGCGGCTTTGGTTTCACATTGGTGTACAGCACTCCAAATACAATGACGCCAAGGAGCACGAACATGATATTTGTGAAAAGGCGGTAACTCAAGAATTTTCTTATTTTATGTAATATTGGGTGTGTATGCATATGGACCCCCTGTAAATCTTAACTGACCGGATGGATAATCATCCCTGTAATTATGTAAAATGATAACAGTTTTTTACTTAATTATCTATTCTAATCCTAAAAATGTCTGTTTTCTGCATAATTACGGGGGTTGAAATAACGCGACGTGCTTTCCGATGCATGTACCTGCTTTCCGCGGGAAGTACAAAAAAAGATTGATCGGCAATTTTGATGCACGATCAATCTTTACAGTTATTTTTCAGTATTTTCATACGCATTTATTATTTTGGCCACAAGCGGATGTCTTACGACGTCTGCCTGTTCAAGATACATAAAGGAAATACCTTTTACTCCTTTTAATATCTTTTCTGATGAAATCAATCCGGATTCCACTCCTCTTGGCAAGTCAACTTGAGAGCGGTCTCCTGTAATGATCATTTTCGAATCGAATCCAAGCCTCGTCAAGAACATCTTCATTTGAGCAAGGGTGGTGTTTTGGGCTTCATCCAGAATGACGAAAGCATCATCGAGTGTACGTCCCCTCATATACGCCAGCGGGGCGATTTCAATCGTGCCTCTTTCTATCAGACGGGCTGTATGCTCAGCCCCAAGCACATCATGGAGCGCATCGTATAGCGGGCGCAGATAAGGATCCACTTTTTCTTTCAGGTCCCCTGGAAGGAATCCAAGACTTTCGCCAGCTTCAACAGCTGGTCTTGTAAGGATTATTTTCTTAACCTCGCCATTTTTCAGTGCATGAACAGCCATCACCACGGCCAAATATGTCTTCCCGGTACCTGCAGGGCCGACCCCAAAAACTAAATCGTGTTTCTTTATAGCATGGATGTATTGTCTTTGGCCCAAGGTCTTAACCCGGATCGACTTTCCTTTTGCATTTTTCGTAATTTCTTCCTCATACAAATCCGTAAAGTATTCCAACGTTCCGTTTTTACCCATTTGAACGGCATGCTGCACATCCCTTTGGCTGATGTTGATGCCTTTTCGGATGACGCTCACCAGACGGTCACAAATTTCAAGGGCCAGTGATGCACAATCTTCTTTCCCTGAAATCAGCAATTCTTCGCCTCTTGTTACAATCGAAACTGATAATTCTTGCTCTATTAATTTAAGGTGAGAATCTGAAACTCCAAATAAAGCCACTGCTTCGTTTGGATTTTCCAGCTGCAATTTCATTAAGATATCATCTGACATTAATTAGTCTCCTTGAATGATTGGTTGTCCTTCAGCAATATTTTCTACTACTTTGAAGTGAAGATTCACCTTAACTTTACCATTCTCCACCTTTTCTTGCAAAATTTTTTCACTGACTATTTCAGCTTCATCCGGGAGGGAAGATTCCAGATTGTTTTTGGCAAGTTTTTTCGCTTCCTTCACTGCTTCTTCTTTTGTATAAGCTCTTTTTATATTTTCTTTTTCCTTAATACTTTTATCAATATACGCGATAGGCAGCTGCCACTTTAGTAATTTAACCGGCTTCTTCGTCTCCTCAGTCACTTCTTCTTTATAATCAGGCTTCCCAAAACCCCATATCGGGATTCTCCAAGATCCGATTTCTATATAATGTTTTCTTTCTTCATTTCCGCTGAACACTGCGAAGTCCGTATTCAAAGGAAGTTCGACAGCGGTTTTATACCATGTCTCTCCCATGATTTTTGCTTTTGCAGGTACTCCCTTCGGCTTTTTTTCAGTGCCGATGACACCGGAAACAAGTAGTTGTCCCTTTTTGACATAATCGTTCACCTTGACCTGGGGATCGCCTTCTTCAACGAACATCTCGACGATGACTGCTGTTTTATTTGCAACGATATGCTGCAAACCAGTTGATTCGACTTGCTCAGGTGCATTTTTTTCAACAACCTGAAAATGATAGGTTGTCCCTCTTAGTTCAACACCGACCCACGTTATATTGTCCATCCTCGAAGAAAGCTCCATCTGTATGCTTTCAACATCGGGTATTGAAAATTGCAATTTCCCGGTGGTTACCCCCATATCTGTTAGTTCTTTGCGTATATTATATTCGGTTTCCGGAGTTGCGCCCTTAATCTGAATGCCCCAAACCATATTTGACAACAGAATGATCATGATGAGAAACGCGAAGCCGCCAAGAAGAAATCCTGCATTTTTCAAAGCGCGCTTCAGGAGGAATGGTCCCCCCTGCCCTCTGAGGAATGTTACCTTGCATTCGGATGATCTTACCGCTCTTCTGAAGTTATGTACATCCTCAAGGGCTAAATAAAACGTAATCGTTTCTGTTCCGGCTCTCTTAACATTCCAGATGGATATATTTGAACGCAGCAATTGATTGATGACCCCTTCAATCAGCCTTCCTTCCATCTTAACGAATACTTTCCCCCTAAATGAGGTAATCCATTGGTTTTTCAATTCCGTCCCTCCTAGTTCTCTAAATAAGTAACTTCAACGATTTTCCCCTGGAGAAGTATTTCTTCCGGAAGTATCATTTTTATGACAAATTGCTCCCCTTTGATCAAGAGTTGCCCCTGTTTAAGTAAGAGTCTGACTTCCTGGTCGGTAAACGTAAGGAGACCCCGATGATTTTCTATATAGATATGAATTTGTCCAATCATTGTGACGCGCGGAAGGTCCATCATGACATCTTCGGGCAGGTCCATAGTCTGCGTCATCCATTTTCGCATTTGCTGCACCCAGTTTTTCGCCATAAAAAAAGAACCCCCTTTCATCTCATATTTATGAAATGAAATAGGGATTCATCACTGTTATTTTCGATGATGCGGTTTTTTTGCACGCGGAGGACCAAATACTTCTGAGAAAATGAACCCTTTTACAATATCATCTTCACTCTCGAAATCAATAGAGTATTGAGAAGGGTCCTTCTCCTTGATGGACTTCACCCTCGTCCGCTGCATTTGCGCCTCTTGTTTATTGCCTTCTCTTTGTTTTTTCAACTGCGCATACTTATTCTCAATATCTTGCTTCTGCTCTTCAAATTTAGTTTGAAGCGTATAAACAGGTTCCTCCTGTTCAGCGTCAGGGTACACACGTCTATCCTGTCGCTTCCTGCGAGGTTCCTCTCTGTTGGTCTCTACTGGACTTCCAGTTACGATCGGCTTTGGTTTTGACCGGTTTTCCTCTGATGAGGAGTCTTTTGACCGATTGAAAATTGTCGTCAATAATCCGATTATGACGGCAACGATTAAACCTTCCATGGAGAAGTCTCCTTTCTCACCCGGGGAGATTATTCACCTTTTGGATTCTTGGAATCCTTTTTATCGCCCGTTAGTTTCCCGATGGAGTCTCTCATATCGGTATCTGCATCAATATTCTTGATATTCATGTAATCCATCACACCGATATTTCCTGAACGCAATGCTTCTGCCATAGCTAACGGAACTTCAGCTTCAGCTTCCACAACTTTCGCTCTCATCTCTTCCACTCTTGCTTTCATTTCCTGTTCATTCGCTACAGCCATCGCTCTTCTTTCTTCTGCTTTTGCCTGCGCAATGTTTTTATCCGCTTCTGCCTGTTCGGTCTGCAGTTCTGCACCGATATTCTTGCCTATATCAACATCTGCAATATCGATTGAAAGAATTTCAAAAGCAGTCCCCGCATCCAGACCTTTAGAAAGGACGGTCTGTGAAATCATATCGGGATTTTCCAGAACCTTTTTGTGATTGTCAGAAGAACCGATCGTAGAAACAATCCCTTCACCTACACGGGCAACGATCGTTTCTTCCCCCGCTCCACCAACAAGTCTGTCGATATTTGCACGAACGGTAATACGCGCCTTCGCTTTTACTTCAATCCCATCCATTGCAACCCCCGCGATGAACGGTGTTTCAATCACTTTCGGATTAACACTCATTTGAACCGCTTCAAGTACATCTCTTCCTGCAAGGTCAATGGCAGCGCATCGCTCAAATGTAAGTTCGATATTTGCACGGTGAGCTGCAATCAGTGCGTTTACCACGCGGTCAACATTACCGCCTGCTAAATAATGACTCTCCAGCTGATTGATCGTAACATTGATTCCAGCTTTATGAGCCTTGATAAGCGGGTTGATCACCCTGTTTGGAATAACACGTCTCAGCCTCATCCCAATCAACGTGAATATACTTATTTTGACTCCCGCCGCCAGGGCAGAAATCCAAAGCATCACTGGTACAAACGTGAACAATACAGCTAATAAAATAAATCCTACTACAATGGCAACGATCATAAGGATCGTACTCGGTCCGATTACCATGTAAACACCCTCCTATGGAAAATAATTTAGATTCTCTATATTTTTTGTCTTCAGTACCAGGGCACTAAAGAATATTGAATCACACTTTTTTAAGAAAGTTCTCTCACAACGATGCGGGAACCTTCGACTTTAACAACCTTTACTTTTTGATTCGTCTGAATATAGCCGCCCTCTGTGACCGCATCGATTCTTTCTTCCTCTATCAGAATTGTTCCCGATGGTCTCAACGGGGTTTTTGTTACGCCGACTTTTCCAATAAGTTCAAGTCTGTTCGCATTTGAAACATAACCGCTTTCGGTATTGGTTGAATCCTTCAAAATAATCTTATTGAATAGTTTCATCTTTTTACCAAACACCTTTACTAATAAAATCATGGCAATCACAGCAATAAGTAAAGCAATAAGAATGGAAATCCCCATTTGCATAAGGTTGCCTCCTGCCAGCATTATACTACCAATCACTGCTGCGACCCCGAGTCCCCCTGCTATTCCGCCAGGCAGGAAGAATTCAGCCACAATCAGTATGATTCCTATCACAAACAGTATAATCGTTTCATACCCTGCGAGACCCGCCACTAAATGCCCGTAAAAGAATAAAAGCAAAGAGGCCAATCCGACAGAGCCTGCTACACCGAATCCCGGTGAATATAATTCAATTACCAGTCCCAAACTTGCCAATGATAATAAAATTGGCACAACGATCGGATTCGTGATGAACCTTGCCAGTTTCTCAGCAAAGGTTTCTTCCACTGTATGAACAGTGGCCTTGTCAACTCCAAGTACCTGATACAATTCATCCAGATTTTTGACGGTACCTTCAGAGTAATCGACTTTTTGTGCTTCCTTCGCACCAAGCGTCAATAATTCACCCTTTCCAATTCCAAGTTCTGGAATTTCAATCGTTTCATCAGCCATTGCAAGAGCATATAAAGGATTTCTTGCGCTGGATTCCGCTGCACTTTTCATTGCAGACAACCAGTAACTCTGCGCTTTTTTATCCGCTGCATTCCCTGCCTGATCAATGACGGCTGCAGATCCAATATGGCCATTCGGTACCATATAAATTTCATCTGCATGCAGCGCGATGAAAGCACCTGCTGATAATGCATTATTATTTACGAACGCCACTGTATCAGCATCCACTCCGTCCAGAAGCTGACCGATATCCCCAGCCGCATCCACCAGCCCTCCAGGAGTGTCGATATCAAATATGATCGTTTCTGCATTGTTTTTTTCCGCATCATCCAACGCTCTTTGAAGAAACGCATGCAGGCCTTTTTCCACTTCTTTTTGAATCGGTATGACGTATACATTTTTATCCTGTTCAGCAAACCCCGACACCGGGAGCAGAAAACTGAATCCAAGGATCATCATATAAAAGATCAGTATACCTCTTCTCACCTTAACCCCCTCGTTTCAATCATATTCCTTACTAGTTTATGTACGAATGAATCATCTTAATAGTTTCATTTTTTTTAAAAAAATTGGCTCTGTTAACCACCGCTGTTGATTTCCGTGCAAGACTTCGCTTTCCGCGGGCGGCCGGTGAGCCTCCTCGTCGCTGCGCTTCTGTGGATTAGAAAAGCGGAGGCGGCTCGTTCAGCCCCGACAAGCATAAGGTGAATGGGCCGGGAAGGCGCCTTTTGCCTTCTTGGACCATTTAAGCTTATGACCTCGAGGGGCTAGCCGCCAGAGCTGGACAAGTCTCACCTGTCTCGCTGTTCCCGCAGGAGTCTTCGTCTTGCACTCCAATCAACAGCTGAAACCGGTTAAAAACAACATTAAGCTTTAACAGAGTCAAAAAGAAAAATCTAAAAGAATCAAATATGAAGACTATTTTTCAATGATCAAGAAAGGCCTTTCAT
>NZ_JABMCR010000125.1 GCF_013179555.1 Bacillus haikouensis | reverse complement strand
TGATTTTCCGACTCCTCCTTTTCCACTGACGATACCGATCGTTTTAGCAGGAGTTGTAGAGTTTAACAGCATTTTTTGTCTTAAGTTATACGCCTGATCTTTCATGGCTGAACCCTTTCAGAAGTAATTCACTGATTTCCTCAGCGTTCGCTTCGGTTATATCTTCCGGAACATCCTGACCTGTCGTGATATATGCTATGCCTGTCTTTGTCTCTTTGATGATATTGACCATTGAACCATAACTTGACGTTTCATCGAGTTTAGTGAAGATAAAACCGTTGATGTCAATCGAAGAAAATTGTTTGATGATTTCTTTCATGTCTTCTTCTTTGCTAGTCAGTGATAAGACGAGAAAGGTTTCCATGTCCCGCTCGAAATCAATGACTTTGCGAAGATCTTCAACAAACTTCTTTTCTCTGAAGTTCCGGCCGGCTGTATCAATGAACACATGGTCGAAATCTCTAAACTTTTGTATTGCCTCTTTGTAATCATCCAGCTTATAAACGACTTCCACGGGTACATTCAGGAGCCCCGCATACGTTTTTAATTGTTCTATTGCTGCTATCCTGTATGTGTCTGTTGTGATGAAGCCGATTTTCATTTTCTTTTCAATCACTGCTTCCGCTGCCATTTTGGCCAGGGTTGTCGTTTTCCCCACACCAGTAGGTCCGACCACATTGATGTACTTCTTCTTGTAGCTCATACCGCTTATGTGTACTTCACTGACAACATCCTTCAGGAAGCGCTTGGCTTCAACTAGCAGTGTATCCGCTTCCGCCTTTTCAGATTCCCTGGCAGACTTTGTTTTTTCTTCCAAATGGTCTCCCGCTTGTAACAGAAGAGAATCACTAATACCTTGAAGCTGTAAATGAAGCAATATTTCACGAATCGAAGAATCATATCTTTCAAATTGACTGCTTGTTGTAAAAGAAGCAATCATTTTCTTCAATTCCTTTAACTCTTGCTGAACAGAGTTTTCTGTTATCAGCTGTTTTTCTTGTGGTCTTCCTTTTATTAAAGATACGGATTTTGATGGATCCGGCTCTGAACGCAATCTCTTCATTTCTTCTTTTTCTTTTTCAATACCCGGGTCGATTGCTGCAATGACTTCCACCATTCTTTTCTTGAAGAATCCTATGAAACCACCGGAATCGATTACTTTCGAATTTAATATTACCGCATCTTCTCCAAGGTCATTTCTAACTTTTTTCATTGCTTCATTCATAGTTGGAGCCACATATTTCATTACTTTCAATCTATATTCACCACCCCAACACTTTGTACTTCCACATTTGCTTCCAGTTCGTTATAAGACAGAATTGGCACTTGCGGGAAATACCTTTCTGTTATTTGACGTACATACATCCTTACCGCAGGTGAACATAGAATAATGGGTGATTCTTCCATCAATGATAATTGTTCTACCTGAGAGGCAACACTCTCCAGCACACGCTGTGACTCACCCGGGTCCATTGATAGATAATTACCGTGTTCTGTCTGCTGAATGGAATCCGCAATGAGCTTCTCTACTTTTCCAGACATGGTCACCACTTTAAGTGATCCGTTTTCCCGGGCAAATTGATTCGTAATCTGACGTGCAAGGGCCTGTCTGACATATTCCGTCAGCAATTCGGTGTCAGAACTCATTTTCGAAAAGTCGGCCAGTGTTTCGAAGATGATCGGCAGATTGCGAATGGACACATTCTCTTTCAATAACTTGGCCAGCACCTTCTGGACTTCTCCCACCGACAATGGAGTCGGGGTAACTTCTTCTACCAAAATCGGATAAGATTCCTGAAGATGATCGATTAATTGTTTAGTCTCCTGTCGGCCCAAAAGCTCATGAGCATTTGTCTTGATTACTTCTGTTATATGAGTAGAAACGACAGAGGGGGGATCCACCACAGTATATCCGAATATTTCCGCCTGTTCTTTCATTTCCTCTGATATCCACTTTGCTGGAAGACCGAATGATGGTTCGATCGTATCAATGCCCTCAATCGAATCATCTTCCACTCCAGGACTCATGGCCAAATAATGATCTAGCAATAGTTCACCCCGTGCCATTTCATTCCCTTTAATTTTCAATCGATATTCATTTGGCTGCAGTTGGATATTATCACGTATTCTAACAACAGGAATGACTAATCCCAATTCAATCGCCAGCTGTCTTCTGATCATCACAATCCGGTCAAGTAAATCCCCTCCTTGATTTGTATCAGCAAGGGGAATAAGGCCGTAGCCAAATTCAAATTCGATCGGATCTACGTTAAGAAGATTCACTACACTTTCAGGGCTTTTCATTTCATCAGATTCTACTTCCTCTTCCATGGCTGCCATTTCTGTTTCGCTTTCTGCAGGGGTTCGTGAAAGCATGTATCCTCCAAACGCCATTGCAGCGGCAATGGGTATGGTCAGGATATCGTCAATCGGTGTAGCCACACCGAGCATGAAAATTGTAAATGCTGCCACGTATAGCATATAAGGGTAAGCTAACAGCTGTTTCATTATATCCTGTCCAAGATTTCCTTCAGAAGCTGCACGGGTGACCACTATACCCGTGGCGGTGGAGATCAATAAAGCGGGTATCTGACTGACAATCCCATCCCCGACAGTGAGAAGCGAATACCGTGTTGCAGCTTCACTGATCGGCAGTCCCTGCTGCGTCATGCCAATGATAATACCAAAAATCAAGTTGATGATGACAATGACTATTCCGGCGATTGCATCTCCTTTTACGAATTTTGAGGCACCATCCATAGCTCCGTAAAAGTCTGCTTCCCTGCTGATTTTATCTCTTCGGTGCCTTGCATCGTGTTCAGATATCATTCCGGCATTCAAATCGGCATCGATACTCATTTGCTTACCGGGCATCGCATCCAGGGTAAATCTTGCCGCAACTTCAGATACCCGTTCTGAACCTTTTGTAATAACAATGAATTGTATAACGATCAGAATTACGAATACAACGAGTCCCACTAAAACATTTCCGCCGACAACGAACGTTCCAAAGGTTTCCACAACGCCCCCCGCTTCGCCTTTACTGAGAATCGATCTCGTTGTGGAAACATTTAGACCCAATCGAAATAGGGTAAGAAGCAGTAACAGTGACGGAAATATGGAAAATTGGAGTGGTTCATTCATATTCATGGAGGTTAGGAGCACTAAAAGAGCAAGTGAAATATTAATAATGATAAGCACACTTAACATCCATGAAGGGAACGGGATGATAAGCATGGCTACAATTAATATGACACTGGCTAATACAGATAAATCTCTTGCTGACATACAATTTCTCTCCTAACATTCTTACAGTTTGTTTTTGATCCGATATACGTAAGCCAAGATTTCCGCCACTGCTTTAAAAAATTCTTCCGGGACCGTATCACCGATATCAGCAGCATCGTATAGTGACCTTGCCAATGGCCGGTTCTCTACCATCACAACATCATTTTCTTTGGCAATGTATTTAATCTTTTGAGCCAGATAATCGACACCCTTGGCCACGACAAATGGAGCATCTTTTTTATTTTCATCATATTTCAGGGCAATGGCAAAGTGGGTGGGATTTGTTATTACTACATCCGCTTGCGGGACTTCCTGCATCATCCGTCGCATCGCCATTTCGCGCTGCCTCTGCTTTATTTTTGATTTGATCAAGGGGTCTCCCTCAATGTTTTTATGTTCATCCTTTAAATCTTGTTTTGACATCCTGATATTTTTTTCAAAATCATATTTTTGATAAAGATAATCAAAGACCGATAAAAATAATAGTGCCAAGGATGCGGCAATACCCATTTGAACGGCCAGTTTGGCCATTGTGACCAAAGAATCACCAACAGATTTAAAAGATAAACTCAGCACTTCTTCTATATTCATCCAAAGTATGACAAACGTGATAGCTCCTATAAAAGTGATCTTCAAGATGGATTTAAGAAGTTCTACTATCGCCCTCATTGAAAAAATTCGTTTAAAACCCTTGATCGGATCTATTTTTTCCAATTTCGGCTGCATCGGTTCCGTGGTGAACATGACTCCGACTTGAATATAATTTGCAATGACTCCAGCTGCTAGTGCCACCAGCATTATGGGTCCAAGCAGCAGCGCCATTTCTTTCATTAGATCCATTGTGATGACCTGGACTGTATTTTCAGTAAGTTCCATCAGCATATATTCCTGAAACGAATGACGAAATAAATCAAATACAATATTCCCAATGTATGAAGCACCGAATGTCAAAAAAAAGAATACAGCAAGAAGGATGATGGCTGTGTTAACATCCTGGCTTTTTGCAGTCTGTCCTTTCTTTTTTGTATCTTCCCTTTTTTTGGGGGTGGCCTTCTCTGTCTTCTCACCACTGAAGAATTGTAAATCCAAAGATATCCACTGCACTTTACAAGCCTCCAATTAACTTCATTAAATCTCTCATCGATATGAACATCATCTCGAATAACTGCTGCATCACCGCAAACATGACACCCATCACAATAAAGAGAACGATGAATGATACAGCAATTTTTATCGGGAATCCTACTACGAACACATTTAGCTGGGGCACAGTCCTTGCAACGATTCCCAAAGCAACATCAACCAGAAAGAGAGTGGCTACGACCGGGATGGACATTTGAAATGCGATGATGAACATGGAGTTAAATGTTTTCACTATATATTCGACGAGCAATTCATCGCCGAAAGGAATCCAGGGACTATCTATGGGAATCAATCGGTAGCTGTAAAAGATACCGTCAAGAATCAAGTGGTGGCCATTTAAAGCGAGCAGTAATAAGAGAGAAAAAGTGTATAAATACTGTCCCATCAAAGGGCTTTGTGCACCTGTCTGGGGATCGATGACATTTGCAATGGCAAAACCCATCTGAAAATCAATAAATCCTCCTGCTATTTGGATGGCGGAAATGATCATATAAGCAACAAAACCGATTAACAGTCCGACCATTGCTTCTTTCATGACAAGCAAAAAATACTGTCCGTTAAATTCAAATGCTTTCGACTCAACCGTATAATACATCACCCATGAAAGAACCAGTGAAAACGCCACTCGATGCTGTGCAGGTATATTCCGGTATGAGAATAAAGGCATCGTGACAAAAAATGCAGAAACTCTAACAAAAATCAATAAAAAGACCGATAATACAGGTACAAGATCTGTCATTCTATTAACCTACAAACCTGGTTAAATCAGAAAAGATATGTGATGAATAGGTGACGATTTTCGTCAGCATCCATGGTCCAAAAAAAACAATTCCGATCAATACAGCGACAATCTTAGGAATGAACGCAAGTGTCTGTTCCTGAATCTGGGTTGTCGCCTGAAAAATACTCACGATCAACCCGACGACAAGAGCCAGTACCAGCAGTGGACCTGAAACAATCAAGGTTATATAAATTCCCTGTTCAGCTAACGCGATAACAGATTCGGCATTCATAAAGCTCACCTACTTAAAAACTTTCTAATAGAGATTTCACTACTAAGTACCAGCCATCCACCAATACAAAGAGTAAAATTTTAAACGGTAAAGATATCATAACCGGCGGAAGCATCATCATTCCCATCGACATCAAGACACTGGCAACCACCATATCAATGACAAGAAAAGGGATAAAAATCATGAAACCGATTTGAAAAGCAGTTTTGATTTCGCTCAACGCAAATGCCGGTACAAGCGAAGTCATTGGGATATCTTCGATGGATTCCGGTCTGTCTGCGCCTGAGTAGTTCAAGAAAAGTTCTAAATCTTTCTGTCTGGTATGTTTACTCATGAACTCTTTAAACGGAGTAGATGCTTTCTCATATGCCTCTTCAAGGTTTATTTCTTCATTGAAAAGCGGAGTCAATGCCTCTTCATTGACCTCTTGAAATGTCGGGGCCATTATGAAGAACGTGAGAAACAAAGAAATCCCTATTAATACTTGATTTGGCGGCATCTGTTGAGTTGCGAGTGAAGTCCTGACAAAAGAAAGGACAATCATGATTCGTGTAAAAGAAGTCATAAGGATAAGGATGCTCGGAGCCAAAGAAAGAACCGTAAATAATAATAATAGTTTTACACTGGTGGAGACAGATTCAGCAGGACTGCCATTAAAAAACTCCATGAATTCATTCATCTGTATGGTTCTCCTTACCCTTAAAATCCTTGAGCATCCTTTTTCTTCCTTTACTCATTTCCTCCAGCTGCGTTTTGAGATGCGATTGAAAGGAGCTTGGATGTGTTGTATCAGTCTGCCCGCGCTTTACTTTAGTCAGCAGATTTGCGAACAGCATCTTCGGATCTCTCAACTCGTCAGTACCACTATTATAATAAGTAAGAATCTCTTCTTTCTCTTTTTCATCCTGGACCTCTTTTAACAACTGAATGTCTTCCCCGACTCCAAGCACCAGAACCTGATTTCCGATTTTGACTATTTGTACCGAACGATTCCCCCCAAGTGGTGCACCACCAAGGTGATTGATCATTTTTGTCTGTTGAAATGATCGGCTTTTCTGATTGATGAATTTTAAAAGGAAATAAATAAGTGCTACAACAAATAACAATGCAGCGATCATTTTCACATAATCAAAAAAGGTAACAGAAGGTTCTTGATTCTCAATGGGCTCATCCTTCGATGGAGGTGAATCCCCTTTCGTTTCCCCATCCTGCTTTTCAGGCTCTTCATACCAATCGTCGACAGAATTCATGCCGGCAAGTGCTGTAGAAGCTCCAGCACTCACCATTATGAACAGCAATAAAACAGATACCAATAGTTGAAGCTTTCTCAATTCATACACCTTCTTAATGACTGTTAACTTAATGCTTTCTGGATCGCTTCAATTACCCGGTCAGCCTGGAATGGCTTGACAATGAAGTCTTTTGCTCCAGCTTGAATGGCATCGATTACCATTGCCTGCTGACCCATTGCGGAACACATGATGATTTTCGCACCAGGATCCATTGCTTTGATATCCTTCAGTGCTGCAATACCGTCTTTTTCAGGCATTGTAATATCCATTGTCACAAGGTCAGGCTGAACTTCTTTGTACTTCTCTACAGCCTGAGCACCATCCGCAGCCTCACCCACTACTTCAAATCCATTTTTCGTCAAAATATCTTTAATCATCATTCGCATAAATGCAGCATCATCAACAATTAAAATTTTATTCGCCATCGCCGTCATCCTCCATCTTTCAAATTATTTTCCAAGGTTCTTTCGCATACTTTTTTTGTTCTGCACATTGTTTTTTTATAGAATATTTATCTGAGTTTATTCAACCGATCACTCGGGCTGACGATATCGGTGATTCGGACACCAAAATTCTCGTCGATTACAACCACTTCACCTTTGGCAATCAATCTGCTGTTTACTAATATATCAACAGGTTCACCCGCTAATTTGTCCAGCTCGATGATCGACCCTGATGACATTTCCAGGATATCTTTCACTGAACGGTTCGTTCTTCCCAGTTCTACAGTCACCTGTAAAGGGATGTCGAGGAGCATGTCAAGATTTTTTGTTTCTTGCTGTCCGAGCCCTGACGTTTCAAAACTTGAAAACGTAGCCGGCTGCACATTTACTTGCTGCTGCCCGGAATAACTCTGCCCCCCATAGTGCTGAGGAGAAGCTTGCTGGTGCCCGGAATGCGCAGGAGCAGTTGATTGGGCAGCACCCACAAATTCATGTGAAGGTTCTTCCTGCACTTGGCTATTGGGCGAAGATACATCCACCATGTGGTCCCTCTCCTGTTCCACTGCATCTTCTTCCGGTGGCACACTGCCTCCATTCATCAACTCATCAACAAGACTTTTGGCAAATCTTAAAGGAAGAAGCTGCATAATATTCGAATCGATAAGATGTCCTATTTTCAATGAGAAAGACACCTTAACCAACAAATCCTGATCCGGTATATTTTCCTGCCCTTCCCCTTGAGGGATATACATCAAATCGACTGATGGAGGTGAAATATCAACTTTTTTACTGAACACCGTCGACATTGATGTAGCTGCCGAACCCATCATCTGATTCATTGCTTCCTGCACTGCGCTCAGCTGGATTTCACCAAGTTCCCCTGATGGGTTCAGCCCATCTCCCCCCAGCATCAAATCAGCAATTATTGAAGCATCGGATTGTTTGATTACTAACAGATTTGCACCTGAAAAACCTTCTGTATATTTAACTTCTATTGCAACGTATGGATGAGGAAATTCTTCCTCTAAGGAATTCTTATTCACAATGGAAACTCTAGGGGTCGTAATTTCAACTTTTTGATTAAGTAAGGTTGATAAAGCTGTTGCTGAGCTTCCAAAAGAGATATTCCCGATTTCACCCAAAGCATCCTGTTCCATGGAACTGATGTATTCTTCTATGTTCATTTCGCTGTCATCCTGCTCTTCAGGCTCTGCAGAACCTCTAAGCAGAGCATCGATTTCATCTTGTGATAACATATCATCACTCATCATCGTCGTCTCCCCCCTTCAAACCTTCTATAATTTGGATCGCCAGTCTGTTATTTGCTTTTCCAGGCTGGGCAGTGAATTTTGGAATCTCACCGACTTTAATGGTTAACGGATCATCGATTCTGGCATTCAGTTGTATGACATCACCATGATCCAGCATCAAGAAATCTTCTATTGAAATTTCAGAATTACCAAGCTCTGCGACTATAGGCACATATGCTTTTTTTATTCTTTTCTCCAGGTTTGCAGCTTCTTGCGGCTTGATGTCTTTTTTCTTGGATTCCATCCAATAGCTCCCGGTCAGCTTGGGCAGAATCGGCTCCAACACTACATGTGGAATACAAATATTGATCATACCGGTCGTTTCCCCAATCGTGGTATTTAATGAAATGACTACGACCGTTTCATTTGGGGACACCATTTGCAGGAATTGCGGATTGACTTCAAACTCTGCAAATACTGGATCAATATCCACAACTGTGCTCCAGGCTTCGCTTAAGTTTTCAAAAGCCCGCTCAAACAATTGGGTCATGATTGTGGTCTCAATTTCTGTAAGATTCTCCACTTTATTGACACTTACGCCTTTTCCACCCATCACACGATCCATCATCGAATATGCGATGTTTGGATTAATTTCCATAAGGATCCTCCCATCCAATGGGGGAAGCTCATACACATTAAGAATCGTCATCTTTAGAACTGAACGAATAAACTCTTCATAAGGAATCTGGTCAGCCGATGCCACGTTGATCTGCACATAGGTACGCAGCTGAGCAGAAAAATACGTCGTTAAAATCCTGGCGAAATTTTCATGAATGCGTGTTAAACTGCGAATCTGGTCTTTGGAGAATCGTAAGGCCCTTTTGAAATCATAAACCTTAACCTTTCTTTCTTCCTCTTCTTTTTTAAAGTCATCGGCACTCATCTCACCGGTATTCAATGCCGATAACAGGGCATCAATTTCACTTTGTGATAATACATCTGCCATCTCTTCACCCCCAGCCCTTACATTTACCCTTTATCATTGAATCATCATAGAGGTGATGTACACTTTTTCTACTTTGCCTTCCTGCATCAGGCTATTCACCTTTTCTTTTACCTTGCCTTCTATCAATTCCTTGCCTTTTTTTCCTTGCAGGTCTTCTGCTTTCATCTCAGAAAGCTCTTCAATGATGATGTTATTAACCTGGAAATCTCTCTTTTCCAATTCTTGTTTTGCTTTCTTGCTGTCAGTTTGGATTTTGAAGGAAATACGTATAAAATCATTGCTTAATAGATTGGTTGTAATTTCAGGAATATCTACAGAAGCCTCAATGACTTCTTCAATGGATGGTTCCTTCGTTTCTTCCCCATCTGAGAACTTTAAAATGACTACCAATGCAATCACACCAACCAATGTAATCGTTACCAGCAGGATCAACATGATGGTTAAGAATTTATTTTTCAATCTGTTGTACCCCCTTTAACCGCAGGGTCCAGAAGGTTTACTTTACGAAAGAAAGATAATGACTGCTGAGTTACTTCGTCAACCGATTCTTTGACTACATATTTTCTTCCATTAGTTAACTGGATTGTCGTATCCGGAAACGCCTCGATTGTCTCTATATAAAATGCATTGATGGTAAAAGCTTTACCATTTAACCTTGTTAACGTAATCATTCATATGTAGAGCTGACATATATTTGTGTGGGTTAAAACTCCAATATATATCAGCCCATGACCTCCCTTTTGTAACGAATTATCGCTTCAAGTTAATAAGTTCTTGTAATATTTCATCCGAGGTTGTAATGATTCTGGTATTGGCCTGGAAACCGCGTTGCGCAGTGATCATTTCTGTGAATTCTTCAGAAAGGTCAACATTTGACATTTCCAGTGAACCTGATTGGAGGAGACCTCTTCCTTCTCCTGCTACTCCCAAGTTAGCCAGACCGGAGTTATTTGAAGCCTGGAATAAGTTGCTTCCTGCTTTCGTCAGCCCTCCCGGATTAGAAAATGTCGCCAGTGCCAATTGACTCAACACCCTCACTTCCCCATTTGAAAATACACCGTTCACTTCACCTGAAGATCCAATATTAAAGCTCTCGAGGTACCCCTCTGAGTTCCCGTTTACAGTATCTACGTTTGCAGAAGATGAGCTGTCAAATTGAGTGATTTTTGAGAAGTCCATGTTTATTTCAAGATCATTTGCTCCATTTTCATTGGTCAGAGACAACTCATGAGGCATGTTGGTGGTCATATTACCTGCAGCATCAAAGTTGAACGTTAACTCTTGCCCGCCAGCGATCGTGACTCCTTCTGTCAAACTGGTAATATCCGCTGCCCATTCATTGTTACCGGCATTTTTTGTGAGGGTGACCTGCAAGCTGATGTCATTTCCAAGCGAATCCTTTATCTTTGTTTCAATTTCTACGACTGTTCCTTGTTCTGCGGTCGCTTTTAGATTTCCATTGTAAGAAACAGCTGTCGTCGCTTGAGGTGCCATCGTAGTGTCCGTATCAATCGTGATATCCGTCGCACCTGATTGATTGACAACTCCGTCTGCATCAACTGGAAATCCCTGTACAAGAGCTCCCCCTCCAGTCACAAGGCTACCATTTGAATCCAGATAAAAGTTTCCTGCCCTGGTGTAAAGCTCATTATTACCTTGTCTTACCATGAAGTATCCGTCTCCGGATACAGCAACATCAAGTGATCTTCCTGTCGTTTGAAGACTTCCTTGTGTTTGAATACTGTCAATTGAAGATAGTGTAGAACCTAAACCTACCTGCATCGCATTTTGGCCCCCACGGTTTTCAGTTGCCCTGCTTGCGCCTGAAACCGTCTGATTCATAAGGTCCTGAAATGTTACACGACCTTTCTTATATCCATAGGTATTAACATTCGCAATATTATTCCCGATCACATCTAATTTTGTTTGGAAGTTCTTCATTCCGCTGATACCTGAATACATTGAACGTAGCATGAATTTTTCCCCTTTCGTGATTGGCTGCTTCTATCATTCCACAGCTTGTAGGCTTCCTTTATAGGTCCAGCCTATGAATCAATTAATATCGTTCCGTTAATATTTGTAAAAATCTGTGAAGTGGCTTCCTGCCGATCCATTGCAGTAATGACTGTCCGGTTTTTTGCACTCACGATTAATGCTGCATCGTTTAAGATAATCAGAGATTCCTGAACACCCTTGGATTTTGCTTCACTTATTTTTTCTCCAATTTTCTCCCATACCTGTGGTGAAATTGAAATACCTCTTTGTTCCATCCTGACCTTTGCGTGCTTACTAATCTGCATGTCTGTAGAACGGTGTATGGCAGTATTTAGCTGTGCGGCAAATGAATCGCCCGGTTTAGAAACAGCATGTATTGCCTTCGGTCTGACGTTTGCTGTTATAGGCTGCGATGGAACGCGATGCAAGAAAGCTTTCTCCATACAACCACTCCCTTGTTATGATTCTATTTTAATCAAATTTTCGCTTTGTACTTTATCGCCTGCCTCAGTGTGGATCCATATTCGGGAATCCTTTGATGACACTGACTGAACGACACCGCTGATTGTACCCTCTTCACCTTCCCAAGTCACTTTTTTTCCAATCAGCATCGATGCACTGACCAGGGATGTGTCAGCATTCAACCCATCATTTACTTGCGAAATATTTCCCGGTGTGAGGATGGTTCCATCATCCATTACAAACTCAACGTTATTTTCTTTAAACCTGATACCTTTCACAATTCCTTGTCCTTCTGAAATTTCAGGTGCTTCGTTTGAATCAGATTCAGTAATTTTATGCCATGTCACGTGTTTACCTACGAATTGGTTGTAGGAAATCAATTGGGATTGATTTTGATTCTCTACAAACTTCTCCATTGTTTTTGTAAGATTCGTCATTTGTTCCAATGATGAAAATGTTGCCATTTGTGCAACAAAATCTTTATCCTGCATGGGGTTCATAGGGTCCTGGTTCTGAAGCTGAGTCATCAGGATTTTCAGGAAGTCATCTTTCCCTAAAACATCACTGCCCCCTTCACGCCTTTTCGTCTGCAGTGTTGAATACAATAAATTTGGATCTATCTTTGTCATAACATCACCTATACTTCGCTATTCACGAGAAATTCTTTAAAAG
>NZ_JABMCR010000124.1 GCF_013179555.1 Bacillus haikouensis | reverse complement strand
CCTGAGCCAGGATCAAACTCTCCGATAAAAGTTTGAATAGCTCTTGTTTGCAACGATTCAATCGTTGCGGTAAATCTAGAATTAACGTTGACGTATTGTCTTGTTTTGTTCAGTTTTCAAGGTTCAAATGGTGTTGTGTTGGAGCGGGTGATGGGAATCGAACCCACGACATCAGCTTGGAAGGCTGAGGTTTTACCATTAAACTACACCCGCATATATTATAAGTAATGTGATGGTCGGGAAGACAGGATTCGAACCTGCGACCCCTTGGTCCCAAACCAAGTGCTCTACCAAGCTGAGCTACTTCCCGTTCCAGGAGCATTTAGTTCATTTCATTCTTTCATACTCGCTTGTAGAAGAATTAGTGGCGCGCCCGAGAGGAGTCGAACCCCTAACCTTTTGATCCGTAGTCAAACGCTCTATCCAATTGAGCTACGGGCGCAGTATGTTAAAAGCTTTGGTGCGGCCGAGAGGACTTGAACCTCCATGGGGTCGCCCCCACTAGGCCCTCAACCTAGCGCGTCTGCCATTCCGCCACGACCGCGTTTGAAGCGACAAACATTATTGTATCAAGGATTAACTGTTATGTCAATGCTTTTTTTAAAAGATTAAAAGTGCGGGTGAAGGGACTTGAACCCCCACGCCTTGCGGCGCCAGATCCTAAGTCTGGTGCGTCTGCCAATTCCGCCACACCCGCATGAAAATGATAGATATTTTGCCTTCTGCAAAAATCTTTGGTGAGCCATGAAGGACTCGAACCTTCGACCCTCTGATTAAAAGTCAGATGCTCTACCAACTGAGCTAATGGCTCTTAATGGCTGGGCTAGCTGGATTCGAACCAACGCATGTCGCAGTCAAAGTGCGATGCCTTACCGCTTGGCTATAGCCCAATGCCTCAAAAAGTGACGAGGTTTATATAATAGCATGTCTACCTCTTCATCGTCAACCACTTTTTAAAGAAAAATTCTGGCGGTCCGGACGGGACTCGAACCCGCGACCTCCTGCGTGACAGGCAGGCATTCTAACCAACTGAACTACCGGACCAGAGTTTTTTTGCTTTATCGAAATGAATGTCATTTATTTTGCTGACAGCCAGAAAGCTTTCAATAGTTGCATACATTCGAGTATATAAAAATGACCCGTACGGGATTCGAACCCGTGTTACCGCCGTGAAAGGGCGGTGTCTTAACCGCTTGACCAACGGGCCAGGATAAAGATCAAATATGATGGCGGAGAAGGAGGGATTTGAACCCTCGCGCCAGTTGCCCGACCTACACCCTTAGCAGGGGCGCCTCTTCAGCCACTTGAGTACTTCTCCATAAAAATGGCTCCGCAGGCAGGATTCGAACCTGCGACCGATCGGTTAACAGCCGATAGCTCTACCACTGAGCTACTGCGGAACGTGAAGTATTCTATACGCTTTTAAAAATGTCTTATCGACTCTTTCGATTATAATGACTCAACTACTTCTTGTCAACTATTTTAAAGGAGATTTTCACACCTGGAATACTTAATCTTACTTGTTTATCAGCAGCTTAAGAGTCTTGTTTAATCTCTTTTCGAAAAATAAGTTTCCCCTTACAGCGTCCGCATACATATTTAGCGGTATTGATCCTTTTTTTCCTCTGGAATGTCTGGCTGCATTTTGAACATGAGTAGATCAGGATACGCCGGTTCCTTTTTGTATCAGTCAGTGCGGAACAATGTCTCGGCGCATCTACTTTTTGAAGCAGGTTTCTGAAATCGGAATCTCTATGCCTGTAGCCCTTCCCTTCAATATGAAGATGGTAATGACAAAGTTCATGTTTGATAATTCCGATTAATTCCGATGTTCCGTGTTCTTCCAAATACTTTCGGTTTAAATCTATATTGTGGCTCCCCAGCATGTATCTTCCGCCTGTCGTTCTGAGCCTGGGATTGAAATAGGCTCTATGGCGAAATGGTTTTTGAAAATATTGAAGTGAAATTTCTTCTACCAGGGTTTGCAGTTCATCGTTCGTCATACTATTCTCCTTACCATTTCTCGTTTTCCAGCACGGGACAGCCTATTCTCTCATACACATAGATTATAACATCCTGGATGAATCGACACCGCCTGTCAGATTAAGAATATTTTCAGGGAGATTGGAATAAGGAGGGTACCTTATGCCAAACTGGCTCGTTAATCAGATGAGGAAGGCATATTTTGAGAAGAATCGTTATCAGATTAAACTTCTTAATCAATGTTGGAATTTTTATAGAAAGAAAAACTTCCCTCAGCAATAATAACTGAAAATGCGCAGGAAGCTCGATCAGAGGCGACAGGGATAACCGGGCAGCCGGAAACACGTTTGTTTGCCTTTTAAGTTGTCTTTACTTATGACCTCAGCCGAAGCTGAACCATAAAAGCTGACTTGATGATCATTCCTCCCATCAAGTCAGCCTTTATTGTGATACACCAGCGATGTTAAATTTACGACAACCTATTCACCATTACATTCACCCACCAGTGTGCAGGAATGAAACACAATCGCTTTTTCAATCCTGCGAAGATGGTTAAGGAAAGCAGGAGACGCATTAAACCGGCCATTCATCTATTACTGAATCATCGTCAGCGCCACTCTTCCTTTTTTCACATCGACACTATCTACCCAAACGGTAACGACGTCCCCTACCGACACGACATCCAGCGGGTGTTTGACGAATCCCTGTTTCAGCTTAGAAATATGGACCAATCCGTCCTGCTTCACTCCCACATCGACAAATGCACCAAAATCGACTACATTCCGCACTGTGCCTTGAAGTTCCATTCCTTCTGTAAGGTCTTCAAGTTTAAGTACATCTTTCTTCAGAAGCGGCTTAGGAAATTCATCACGCGGATCCCTGCCCGGGCGAATTAACGCATCGATGATATCTTTAAGAGTCAGCTTACCGATCCCAAGCTCTTCCGACACTTCATTCAGGCTCATTTGATTAAATGCCTGTTTTAACTGTTCACTGCCGATCGCTTCCACGCTGGATCCTGCCTTGAAAAGAAGCTTTTTAACATCTTCGTAGTTGTCCGGGTGAATCGGTGTGCGATCCAGCAGTTCTTTGCCTTCCATAATACGAAGGAACCCTATACTTTGTTCATACGTCTTGGCGCCAAGCCTCGGTATCTTCTTTAATTGTGACCTGGACTTAAATTTCCCCTCTTCTTCTCTCTTTTTCACGATATTATTTGCGACCGTTTTCGAGAGTCCTGCTACATATTGCAGCAAGGATGAGGAAGCTGTATTGACATTCACCCCTACTTGGTTAACGGCTGTCTCTACTACGAAGGTAAGTGATTCGTTCAATTTCTTTTGAGACACATCATGCTGGTATTGCCCCACCCCCACTGATTTCGGGTCGATTTTCACCAGTTCAGCAAGCGGATCCTGCAGTCTTCTGGCAATCGAAACTGCACTTCTTTCCTCTACTTGCAGGGAGGGGAATTCTTCCCTTGCTACATCGGAAGCGGAGTAAACACTTGCCCCCGCTTCATTCACGATTAGGTAGAAGATTTCTTTATCAATATTCTTCAGGACATCTGCCACAAATTGCTCTGTTTCCCTCGAAGCCGTTCCGTTTCCAATGGCCACAACTTCTATGGAATATTGATCGATCATCTTTTTCATTACATCTTCAGACGCAGCTTTGCTTGATTTAGGCGGATGAGGGTAAATGACATTCACTTCTAGCATTTTCCCTGTTTCGTCAATAACGGCCAGCTTACAACCCGTTCTGTAAGCAGGATCGACTCCCAATACCATTCTTCCTTTCATCGGAGGTTGTAAAAGAAGCTTCCTCAGGTTTTCCGAGAAGATATGAATGGCTTGACTCTCAGCCTTTTCTGTTAAATCATTGCGGATTTCCCTTTCAACAGAAGGCTGGATCAGCCGTTTGTAGCTGTCTTCGATCGCTTCCTTTACGTCAGCAGCTACTGGAGAGTGTACATTTTTAATTACTTGTCTTTGTAAATATTGCAGAATTGCCTCTGCGTCCGGCTGGATATTCACTTTGATGATATCCTCTTTTTCTCCTCTATTCATCGCAAGCACCCGGTGCGGCACGACTTTGCTTACCGGTTCACTGTATTCATAGTACATTTCAAAAACATTCTTTTCATCTTTTTCTACATTCTTCACCTTGGTTTCAATGATACCTTTTCTAAAGGTGTGATTCCGTATGTACTCACGAAAAACGGCCTCGTCCGAGATGGTTTCAGCGATGATATCCTTGGCTCCGGAAAGCGCCTCTTCAGCCGTCATCACTTCTTTTTCTTTAGAAATATAACGGGCCGCTTCATTATTAATATCCCCTGCCGATGGGAATGTTAAGATCCATTCAGCTAAAGATTCCAGCCCTTTTTCTTTGGCTACAGTCGCTTTGGTACGCCGCTTTTGTTTATATGGGCGGTATAAGTCCTCTACCTTTTGTAATTTGTCAGCTTTTTTAATCGCTTGTGATAATTCACCTGTCAGCTTGCCTTGTTCATCAATCAGTCGAAGAACTTCTTCTTTTCGCTGTTCAAGATTTTGCAGGTAATTCCACTGTTCCATTATGTCTTTGATCTGTACCTCATCTAACGCCCCCGTTTGCTCTTTCCGATAACGGGCAATGAACGGTACCGTGTTACCTTCTTCCAATAATGAAATGACATTCTTTACGTTTTTAAGAGAAGCATTTACGTTCTTTGAAACGATATGCAGTAAATTTTCTTGGTTCGTTATTGTTACAGTCAACTGTTTCGACCTCCATCTACAAGGGTTCTCATTAAGTTTACCATAGGTTCAGGCAAAAAAAGAAAGCTTACCCTGATTAGAGCAAGCTTCCTACTATATAGGTGGTATCATCAGCGGTTTCATCGACTAAGGTTTGAATATCATGCATGGTGCTGTGAAGTGTCGGATACCTTTGAAGGACAGTCTTTACACCAGAGATATTCAATCCATCTGAATGCAGTAGAAACCTTGAGTTTGCTTCATATGAATAACGTTTTGTCTGATACTTCTGCGGTCTCCCGGATAGGTAACCCGTCACCGGCAAAGGATATGTAATTTTCCCTTCCGGAGAATACATATAAAACCGGATATTCCCCACACAGCTATAGACAAATTCTTTCGAGTGGTAATATGCCTTGATAATTGCCACTGCGGCTCCACGTTTCTTTAGGAGCGCGTTATTGCATAAATTCATAAGGGTTTCTACATCTTCACCATGATTTTGTTCCACAATTTCCACTACCTCATGAGAAGATTCATAGGCATACTTCCCACTTCCCAAACCGTCAGCTAACACACAGACAAAGTAGTCATTTGTAGAGACATAATAATAACTGTCACCACAATAGGGGTTTCCATTTTTTGAAACCTGTTCTGCATACAACTCAATTTCATTTTGTTGGAAATAACCCATTAATAGTGACTCTCCGACTCGAAAGCCTCATCTTGGATTGCTTCACGCAGTTTTTTAATTGCTCTGCGCTGCAAACGGGAGACATGCATTTGAGAAATCCCAAGTTTCTCGCCGGCTTCTTTCTGACTCAGGTTTTCCAAATACGTGAACTGGATAATCGCTTTCTCCCTTTCGGAAAGAACATGCAGGACTTTATCCAGTACAAGGCGTTGATTGACCTTTTCATATCCTTCATCCTGATTCCCGACAATATCTAAGATTGTAACGGTACTTCCCTCAGAATCTGCTTCTATGGAATGATCCACGGAAAGGGCTTGGTAACTCCTGCCCATTTCCATGGCTTCCAATACTTCTTCTTCACTTACTTCAAGATATTCAGCAATTTCATGAACTTGTGGAGATCGTTCCAATTTATTGGTTAATTCTTCGACAGTGGATTTAATCTTCGGACCGAGTTCTTTGATTCGTCTCGGGACGTGGACGCTCCATGTCTTATCACGAAGAAAACGCTTGATTTCTCCGATGATGGTGGGTATTGCAAAAGCTTCAAAGGACCTTCCAAAGGATTCATCGTAACGTCTGATTGCCCCAAGAAGCCCAATCATACCCACTTGAATGATATCTTCATGAAAAGATCTGCCCTTTGAGTATTTCCTTGCAATGGACTCAACAAGATTCTGATAGTGAAGGATAAGCTGCGCTTGGGCATCATCGTCCTCATGATCCTGATAAGCTTTAATCCATTGAAGGACTTTTTCCTTTTGTGCCTGCTGGTTAGGTTGAGATAGTTTTTTCATCCCTCTCCACCTGCTCTCCTGATAGGAATTTGGTCATGAAGACCGTCACTCCCTCTTTATGATGTACTTTCACATCGTCCATGAGACTCTCAATAAGGTAAAGACCTAACCCACCTTCTCTAAGGAATTCAACGGAATGATCCGCATGATATGGGCCGACGGCGCTTCGGATCGCTTTAAAGTCAAAGCTTTTTCCGTGATCTGCTACCATTACCTCTAATCGGTCTTCGTAAAGAGCAAAGCCGACAACCACTTCCCCATCATCATGTTTATAAGCATGCTGAACGGCATTCGTGATAGCCTCGCTTGTCGCGATCTTCAAGTCTTCTATCGCGTCATAATCAAAGCCCATACGACTGGATATCCCTGACAGCGTCAGACGAATAACCCCTACGTATTCAGGCTTTGCAGGAATTTTCATCTCGATGTAATCAAATGCTTGCATCATTCCACTCCACCTTCTACCTTGGAATTTATATTCATAATATCCCCTAAACCTGTGATATCAAACAGTCTTTGTAAACGTTCAGATAAACCAACCAGCTTCAACTGGCCGCCGCGTGCGTTAATAGTCTTGAATAAGCCTACGAATACACCCAGGCCGGTACTATCCATATAGGAAACCTCTGAAAGATCTACAACGATATCTTTATCATTTTCAGCTTCGGCAGAAGGTTGAAGAGTTTCTTTAAGTTTAGGCGCTGTATAGGCATCAATTTCCCCAGCTACTTTCACGAATAATTCATTCTCTTTCTCTTGGATATCTATTGACAAGTTCATAAAATGACCACCTTTTTTAACAACATTATAATAAAGTCTCTTATTCGTTTACCCTAATGGAAAACCAGATAAACAACTTTTATGAAATTCTTTTTATAATTATCAGGGTGAAGTCATCGCGCAGCTCAAAATGCTGCAATTTCTCTAATTCTTTATAAACATTGGTAACTATTTCATCTGAGGTCAGGTGTTTATACTGACTGATCAGTTCGACTAAATCTTCCCTTTCAATAAAGCCTTCTTCCGTGCGGCATTCGGTTACCCCGTCAGATAACAGGATGATCATATCCCCAATTTCCACACGTCTCTCATATTGTCTGTACTTGGCCCTCTTATCCACTCCCAATAAAAGCCCTTTCGCATCCAGGTCTTCGAATTGGCCGGAGGCGGCATTATAAAAGAAGCCGGGTTCATGTCCGGCTGATGAATAGGAGAACAAGTGCTCATGTGGATTGTAGACACCGTAGAACATTGTAATGAACATACTTGCATCCACGTTCTGTTCTACAACCCTGTTCAAACTTTCCAGCACAGCATTAGGTTCATTGCGGTATTCCGGCAGACTGTCCATCGCATATTTAATCATCGACATGCAGAGTGCAGCCGGTATCCCTTTACCGATTACGTCAGCAATGGCTACGCTGACAGTATCATTTTCATCTTGAACGAAGTGATAATAATCACCATTCATTTTCTTCGCAGGGACGCTGACCGCTGCGATATCGAGTGCACTCACTTCCGGCACGCTTGTCCCGAGCAGTGTTTGCTGCATATTGGAAGCAATATCGATTTCATTATTCAATTCCTGCTGCTTGCTTCTCAGGCTTTGGTGCTCACGATAGGCAAACCCATATCCGATCATGACTTCCAGTAAAATATCGAACGCATGCAGGACATGGTGCGGAATATTCGGTTCCATCTCGATTATTACACTTTTATGAAGGCTGATGATCTCTTCCGGTGACACATGGTGCTCAATCGATTTGCGACTGAATTTTTGTCCAAGATACAAAGCCTTTTCATCCTGCTCATTCAGATAGTGCTCGATGATCTCTCTATATTTTGAATCCATCAATTCTCTAAAATTCAATGTAACTCCCCCTAGCGGAGCCATTTTGTTGCCCGGATGTCTGTCCCTTCTCCCGGTACAGATTCTACGTTGAATTCATCCATCAAACGTTTAACTCCAGGCAACCCAGCTCCCAGACCACCTGATGTGGAATATCCATCTTCCATTACTTTTCTAATATCGTTAATGCCAGGGCCGTCATCCAAAGCGATGATCCGCACTCCCTTTTTTCCGCCATCGAAAAGTTTTTCTATACATATCTGACCATGACCGGCATAAAGATAAATATTTCGTGCTAATTCACTGATTGCGGTAGTGATACGAGCCTGGTCAACCGTACCAAACCCCAACTCTTTCGCCACATTTCTTCCTAACTGGCGGGCAGCAACGATGTCCCATTCATTCGTGATCTTCACGCAGGATTGGCTATCCATTCACTAGTCCCCCAGTTCCATTTGTAATTTCTCCAGACCTTTTTCCAAATCCAGAGCGGTCAGCACATCGTCCAACCTGATGCCGAGTTCGATCAACGTTATGGCAACAGCAGGCTGAATACCTGTAATTACAACTTTAGCTCCCATTAACCTGGACATATTTATAACATCGCCAAGTACCTTGGCGATAAAAGAATCGATAAAATCGATCGAAGTGATATCGATGACAACCCCTCTTGCACTTGTTTCATGTATTTTATGCAAAAGGTCCTCTTGAAATTGAAGGGCCGTTTGATCATCGAGTTCCCACTGAATTGAAATTAACAAGCAATCATGCAATTTTAAAATCGGTATTCTCACTCTGATCCCTCCGCTGAAACAATTTTTCTATCCGTCATTTCAAGAGCCTTTTCAATTCCTTTTCGTAAAGTGCTGTTCGTGCTGAATTGGTTAAGGTCAATCCCCAGATTAACGATCGTCTGGGCAATTTCAGGCCTGATACCTACCAGCATGCACTTAGCCCCTACCAGCCGGACCGCGTCTGCAGCCTGAATAATGTGGTGAGCGACCATCGTATCCACTACAGGGACCCCTGTTATATCAATCAGAACCACTTCCGCACGATGTTTCACCACACCGTTCAGAAGGTTCTCCATGATTAAACGCGCTCTTTCTGTATCGATGGTGCCGACGAGGGGCATCACTGAAATCTTCTCGAACACGGGAATCAGCGGCGCTGACAATTCCTGCAGAGCAATCTTTTGGAGGGATACGGTTCTTTCCCAGGATTCTGTATATGCGCTGATCACTTTGTTATACATCGGGGTAACCCATTTATCGAATACTTCAATCTGTTCGGTATTATTTTCTGCCGTGATCAGACTGTCTTTCCGCATCTTTTCATAAACGACTTTCGCAAACGTGCTCAAGGCACTCGTAACAAATGTCAAAGGCCATCCGAATCGTACAACCTTCTCGGCGAAATCCTCCAATCTTGAAGTGAATTCATTTGAATCCCTCAGATTGGATGCAATCATTTCCACAAATTCATGGCTTGTCTTAGTGAAAATTTGATCTGAAACAACTAGAAGGAATTTTTCATCCGCTTCCTCCTTCATCCGCTCCATCCAAACATCGGTTAACTCCGACTTATTACTCTGGATATAATCCGTGATCTCAGTGAACATATAACTCTCCCCATTCTACCATAAGAAATTTACACCAATTGTTGTATACGAATAGATGTAACGTATTTTTAATCTTAATTTTATCCGTTCTTATGCTTACATTTAGGCTCTTTTCACAAACTTTGCTGCTTTAGACACAAGAAAATGCCGATTGATGTCCCGTCGGTATAAGCTTGAGTTTGAATAGAGCACGTTCCAATGCTCCTTTCAGACTACCGGCTTTGTACGAAAAGCAACAACCTAATAGAAAACAGCTTACATTCCATTTAACACATTTAATAATATAGTAACAAAAAAATGATTAATTGAAAAAAACTATGTCTTTTCGGGTAATTTCTCCAAGTTTACTTTTATTATAAATTGTGACACGTTTTTTGTCATAAAAATATCTATATTCCCCTCAGGTCTATCCTTCTGCACGAGGATCGTTATGGATAACCGGGGATTCAAGGAGCTCTGATGGCCAAAGTTCCAATACAAAAACAGAAGGCTTGCTGATCAATTCTTATCTTGATCAGCAAGCCTTCGATTTTGTAGCTGTGTTGTTAGTTACTGTTGTACTGTCGTACGTAAACTTACAACCACATGGTATGAAACAAGTTTTAAAATTGGATTAGGCCGACACTGATTTGGAGGGCATCATCCACTTTTTCCATCATCTCATCATCCAAATGTGTAATTTTATCTGTCAGACGTTGTTTATCAATCGTTCGAATTTGTTCAAGCAAGATAACAGAATCACGTTCAAAGCCATAACGTTTTGCATCAATTTCAACATGAGTAGGTAGTTTTGCTTTTTGAATTTGTGCGGTAATAGCAGCAACGATCACTGTGGGACTAAATCTGTTCCCAATATCGTTTTGAATAACAAGTACCGGTCGAACTCCGCCTTGTTCTGAACCTACAACAGGAGAAAGATCTGCAAAATATACGTCACCACGCTTTACAATCAAAGGATTAACCTCCGCTTACTAAGCGTTCGACTGTATGTTCTGCCTCATATTCTGCTTGTATCGCTTCTGAAGCGATTGCAAGATTAATCTTAGCCATCTCCATATAGCCGCGTCTCATAGATTCGCGTAGCTGTCGCTTTTTACGCTCTCGTAAATACATTTTGGTTGCACGATAAATAAACTCATTGCGATTCACATTCTCTTGATCTGCAAAGCCGTCTAATTCTGTAACGAGCTGTTGCGGCAGACGAATTAAGATTTCTGTTGTTGCGCTGGATTCAGACACAAACTACACCTCCACCAATCACTACATACCGTTTCTGTTCAATAACATACTAATCATACCATTAAATAGTGGGAATGAAAAGACAATTTATCAATCTCTTCTATTATCGGCTATATAAAATAGTAATTATTCATTGAAATTCAGATTTTACCTTTTCCCAAGCCGGAAGACAGCAATTTATTAGAAACCTCTACCGGCTTTCCGTTCCTTATATACACCCTGGGAACTCTCCAGGAAATGATACAGGGAATTTCGTAATTGATTGTTTCGAGCTTTTCTGCAATTTCGTCTATCGTAACAGCCTCATTCCCCTGCTGCCCGATAAGAGTGACCTTCGCACCTGCTTTCAAGGACCTGGGAACGGACATCATACATTGATCCATGCATATCCTTCCTACAATCGGAGCCCTTACACCCTCAACAATCACCTCCTGACCCTGAAGCTTTCGCAGCCATCCATCCGCATAACCGACCGGAATCGTCCCTATCCATTCATTGCCCGGCGACTCATATGTGGATCCGTAGCTGATCTTATCCCCTGCTTTCGCTTCTTTTGTATAAATCAGCTTTGAATGCAGTGAGAAAACTTCCTTTAATCGGACAGGAAGCACCTCCTTCATTTCCTGAGAGGGAGAAAGACCATACATCGAAATCCCTATCCGGACCGAATTGAAATAAGTACCTGATTTCCGCAGCGCTGCCGCACTATTAGAGGAATGAACGTATGGCGGCGGTTCTTCAAGAACGTCAAGCATCCCTTTAAATTTCTCAAGCTGGCGTTCGAGATAAGCATCATCCAATTCATCCGCTGTAGCAAAATGCGTAAAAATCCCTTCTAAACGTAAATGGCTGTGAGTTTGAATGAATTTTTCCATTTCCTTCAACTCTTCTGCAGTCCGGATTCCGATCCTGCCCATCCCTGTATCGCATTTTATATGCAGATTCAATGAAGACGTTTCTTCCAATTCTCCTGCTGCTTCTTCAAGCCACTCCAAACTGAAGGCCGTCAATGAAATATTGTGCACGGAGGCCAGCTTCACATCTGTCGCCCGGGCGGCACCCAGAACAAGTATCGGCGCTTCGATTCCCTCTTTTCTCAGCAAAATAGCCTCATCCAGAAAAGCGACTGCAAGGCCGTGAGCTCCCGCTTCCAAAGCTGCCGATGCAATTTGGACATAACCATGACCGTAAGCGTTCGCTTTTACGACGGCAAAGAGTTTCACCTCATCAGAAGCGATGTGCTGCTTGATGTTTTTAATATTTTCATTTAAATAGTCCAGATTGATTTCTGCCCAAGTATCACGAAAGAACTGCGTCTGTATTTCCACTCTGTTCACTTCCTCATATCAACAAAACATTGTCAGTCTATTCAAGAATATCTTTGATTATTCATCTATTCTCCTATTGTGTCAAATTAATTTTTTTGAAGCAAGGATCTATGGCAGTGTCAAAAGCTTAATGGAGGAAAAGAAGGTTAGATTGAGATGGATCGCGGTAAGCATAGAGGGGATGGAGATTTTTCGGCAAGCGGCTCAAATATCAGGAATTCGGCACGATTATTTAGATTCCCAGCACAATAATTATGAAAGTGGTAATTTCCTCAGTACCGGCACTATTAATTACCCTTAGAGTCATAAATTTTTAATCTGGAGAGTCGCCATCATAATCCCCTTGAGGATTATAACCTAAAAAGTTCATTCTAGT
>NZ_JABMCR010000123.1 GCF_013179555.1 Bacillus haikouensis | reverse complement strand
AAATGGACCGGGAGGATTGTTTAAAGCCCTCCGTACCATCCCTGTCATAGTAGAAATTGTGAACGAGATGAAAGAATTATGTCCAAATGCGTGGCTCATCAACTTTACCAACCCTGCCGGAATGATTGTGGAAGCCATTTGCAGATATTCCAATTGGAAAAAAGTTATCGGGGTCTGCAATGTTCCGATCGGGATGGAAAGAGGAGTTGCAGAGGCACTAAAGTTAGAGCCTGAACGGATCCGCGTTGATTTCGCCGGATTAAATCATATGGTTTTTGGCTTAACGATTTACCTTGATGGTGAGGACATCACCGAAAACGCAATCAATACATTGGCTTTAAATGAAAAAGAAATCAACATGAAAAATATTAAGAATCTAAGCTTTGAGCCGGATTTTTTGAAGGCGCTGAAGATTCTTCCATGTCCATATCATCGGTACTATTATAAACAAAAGGAAATGGTAGAGTCGGAACTGCATGACTATGAAGAAAAAGGGGTCCGTGCCATGGTGGTTCAAAGGTTGGAAAAGGAGCTTTTTGAACTCTATCAGGATGAAAATTTGCACGAAAAACCAAAACAATTAGAAGAACGCGGCGGCGCGTACTATAGTGATGTGGCGTGTAACTTAATTGATTCAATTTATAATGACAAAGGTGATATTCAGACCGTGAATACACTTAACAAGGGATCCATTGCCAGTATCCCCGACGATTCAGTCATAGAGGTCAGTTGTGTCATCACAAAAAATGGACCCAAGCCTCTTGCCATTGGGGATTTACCGGTGCCTGTACGGGGGCTTGTTCAGCAAATCAAATCATTTGAAAGAACCACAATCGATGCAGCCGTAACGGGTGATTATCACACAGCCCTCCTGGCCATGACGATCAACCCGCTTGTTCCGTCGGACACATTAGCCAAGCAAATCCTGGATGAAATGCTTGAGGCACACAAGGAAAATCTTCCTCAGTTTCAATAAGGCGGCTGCAAAGGCAAGGGAACAGGTCAACTTTTATCTGGCACTAAGCCCCGCGGGGAGAGTGCCAGATAAAGGCCCGGCTGGTCAACAAACACACAGTGGCATGCACCTACGGAATTTTACTTTATCGGGGAATCTCGTGAATATAGGGTGTAAATACGCATGGACGTATTTGATCAATAAGTATAAGTCTTCAAAGAATGAGGCGATGAAATGGATACATACATTTCTTTTGATATTGGTGGTACTTTCGTAAAGTATGGAATATTTGGATCTGACAGTAGCATTTTAGAACAAAACAAAGTAAAAACTCCGAAGACCTTGGATGAATTATTACAGTTCATCCAGGAATTTGCTGACCTTCATAAGGAGGCAAAAGGAATTGCAGTAAGTGCGCCTGGTGCAGTCTCAAATGACGGCATTATATATGGGGCGAGTGCCGTTCCTTATATTCATGGACCGAATATCAAGCAATTAATTGCAAGTAGAACTCATCTGCCTGTATATCTTGAAAATGATGCCAATTGCTCAGGGTTAGCGGAAGTCTGGGCAGGTGCAGCAAAGGGTAAGGAGGATGTTGTCATTATTGCAATTGGAACAGGGATTGGCGGTGCCATCATAAAAAAAGGAGAATTACATAAAGGAGCCAATTTACATGGTGGTGAATTTGGCTTGATGTTGCTTAATCCAAACAATGAAATGGACCCAGATGGGTGGGTAAGAATGGAATCAACCGTATCTATGGTGAAAAAAATAGCAAGACGTAAGCGGGTTGATGCAGATTCGCTATCGGGTGAAGAAATCTTTCGCTTAGCAGAATTGGGAGACCGGGATTGTATAGAGGGGATTGATCAATTTTTCCACCTCTTAGCCCTTGGAATATATAATATACAGTATATCTATGATCCGGAGATTACTTTAATAAGTGGCGGTATCAGTGTGAGGGAAGATTTAATTGATCGCATCTATCAGAAACTTGACAAGATTTTGGAGTCGATTCCAAAAGCGATGATAAGACCCTCGATTGCGGTTTGTAAATTTCGACAGAATGCCAATCTTTTGGGCGCAGTATATGGATTAATAAATGAGATGCGTTTGAATGTATCTGCCTTGAAGTAAAGCACAGAAGACTATTTGCGGATTGGTAAGAGGAGAAGGAGTTGTATGATACATGGAGAAGTTGCCCGTTATACCGAAAAACTTTATGTGGGGAGGAGCAGTCACTTCCTTCCAAACAGAAGGTGCTTCAGAGCAATATGGGAAAGGATTGTCCATTGTAGATGCCAGACCGGTCCCTGAAAATCATTCAGACTGGAAAACGGCCATTGATTTCTACCAGCGGTATAAGGAAGATATCTCATTATTTAAGGAGATGGGCTACAATGCCTATCGTACAAGTATCTCCTGGGCACGGATTTTTCCGGATGGTGAAGGGGAAGCAAATGAAGAAGGTTTACAATTTTATGACGACCTCCTGGATGAATTGATTGAAAATGGAATTGAACCTGTTATTACACTGTATCACTTTGATCTGCCATTAGCCTTAGCAAAAAAATATAATGGCTTTTCTTCCAGAAAAGTTGTCGATTTATTCGAAACATATGCCAAAACGATCTTTACACGTTATAAGGATAAAGTAAAATATTGGTTGACATTCAATGAGATGAATTTAGTTTTGCTAAATCCTGAATATTGGGGTGTAACGGAACCAGACCTTTCCGAGGCATCAAAATATCAAGTATGCCACAATGTTCTAGTCGCGCATGCAAAGGCAACAAAAGCCATGCGCGAGATTATTCCGGAGGGTAAAATGGGAGGAATGATTTCCTACCTTCTGACATATCCTGCCACTTCAAAGCCGGAAGATATTCTTGCGAATTATAAAGCGAAGGAATTATTAAACGATTTCTATCTTGATGTTCTTACAGGCGGAGAATACCCTTCCTATGTGACCGCTGTCTTAGAATCAAAAAATATTCTTCCAGCCTTCGAAAATGACGATCACGTACTGTTAAAGGAACATACAGTGGACTACTTATCGATTAGTTATTATCAAAGTAGAATTGTCCAGCATACCGATGAACAAGGGATAACGGCTGGTATGTCAATAAATCCGAATTTAAAACTAAGCGAGTGGGGAGCGGCCATTGATCCGATCGGTTTAAGAATTGCCCTGAAAGATCTATATGCACGATATAAATTCCCAATCTTTATTACCGAGAACGGGATCGGTGTGAAAGAAGAATTGAATGAAAATCAGGTGATACAAGATCACTATCGAATTGATTATCTGAAGCAGCATATTGAACAAATGAAGATCGCCATCCAAGAAGGTGTAGATGTGATTGGATACCTCACTTGGGGATCTACAGATATACTTAGTTCTAAAGGTGAAATGTCCAAACGTTATGGACTTATCTATGTGAACCGGGGAGAAAAAGATTTGAAAGATTTAAAGAGATACAGAAAAAGCAGCTTTTATTGGTTTAAAAAGGTAATTGAATCGAATGGAGAGGAACTTTAGGCACAACGTACGTTTCTAAAAAACCGGTACTGAAAATTAATGCGTCATCCTTGAAAAGACTGCCTTCGTAGTGAATGAGGCAGTCTTTTGTGTACAGCAGATCAAATTAAGGATAAGGAAAATACTGGCGTTATCCCTTCCCCTCCAAAAAATCCTCAACAATCCGATTAAACTTTTCACTATGCTCCCAAAACATAAGATGTCCTCCCAAAACTTCCACAGACGCTTTAGGAGTCAGCTTGCTTAAGTAGGATGTCGCCGCTTCAGCCCAGTGCTCTGCAACAATATAGAGAGTCGGTAAGGATTCACTGCTCTTTCCCGCCTCATCACGATAATCGGAGAAAAGTCCGGAAGAAAAAAGATTAGCGGCAATATAGTAAGGTGTCTGTAGTGATTGCTCTACGATCCAGTCTAATTCTGCTTCCTTAAGATCCCGCTGGACCATGACTCCGGTGGCATAAGCTGAGATGAAATCCCGTTGTCCTTTTGGATTTCGGAGGTAGTTCGTGTAGGCCGCCGCCATGTCATCCAGCGGACCCTCCACCCAATCCCGGTCTTGTTCTACGGATAAAGATTTTGGGGGCATATCAATGAAAATAAGGGACTTGATCCCTCCTGTACCGAACTGCCGGATATACTCCCAGACCGTTAAGCACCCGAATGACCAGCCTGCAAGTGTTGCGTTCTCGACCTTTAATTGCTTCAATACCTTCTGAAGATCCGTTCCATGCGTAACATAGTCATTTCCATGGACCGTCATGGTCGACCGTCCGTGGCTCCTGGGATCGATCACAATCGTACGGTGAGTTTTCGAAAAATGCTTGACCTGCTCGGAAAAAACTTCCGTGGTAAATGTGAAGCCCGGAATAAATACAATAGGCTCCCCGCTGCCGGTATCCTCCACAAATAATTCGATTCCTGGTTCCACTTCGATATACGTCTTCATGGCGCTCCTCCTTGGACTGTAAATTTCTATATTATATTCCCTATAACGTTAGTTCATTTCTGAAATTATAAGTAGAAACGGATTCAATTAATGAAATCCCAAACATCTCCGATCATTTTACCCAGCCCCCTAAACAGCCAAAACACCACCCTGAAAGGGAAGAATAGCACTTCCGGTATCCAGAATAGAAGCTCCAGAAAAACATCCACCGCAGAATAATGTTCTCCGCGTTCGCGTTTTCTCTGCCTCTTTTCCTTCATTCTCTTCCGCCATTTCTTCATGGCTCCAACCCCTTAATCTTTTTAACTTTCTTATTAGTTGACTATACGTTCCCTGGTTCATATTTGTTTCATATTTTGGCATTTTTTTGAAAAGGGACGGGGGGACAGGTCCCTCGTCCCATATATTAAGATTGGATGATTAATGATTATTTTGGTGGGACAGTAAACCTGTCCCCTTGTCCCCCTAGTCCCTCGACTCATCCCCCGAATACAGGATTATTTTCGGCCCCTCGATGCCTCCTATATGGCCGTCCCCTCCTTCGGGAGCCTCAATCATTGTGTCGATATGAATGGTTTTCTTTTCTTTTGCTTTTAGTTCAGCATGGAACGGTGCTTCCTGATTCAAGAGGGAAATAGGTTTGTAGTTATTCTCGCCGAAGCTGAATGTAAATGCCAGATCCTCATTGCCGGTGTTCTCGAGAATCAGTTTACAGTCGGCAGTCATAGTCCTTGGGTTATCCCAATCGGGGACGTCAAACATACATACGCTTTCATCTGCGAAGTAATTTATTTTTTCAACCCCTTTAGCCATGTAATGTTGATAGAAGTCCACTGCCAGTGCGGGGGAGGACAATACAAAGACAAAAGCGATCGTCACGGTGAGCAATTGGAATTTTTTCAGTGCAAACCAAAGCACGGTCACGCTTGCGATCATCAATACATGAGAAAGGATGGAAAGATGAAAGGCGAGATTGAAATGTCTGGTCAGAATGATTTCCATTTCAGGGGATTCCAAAGTGGTGAAGGGGAACCTCAAGAGGAAAGAGAAGAGAAACAGAAAGAATGATATTACCGCTAATAACGGTGATTTAATCATGGTTTACCTCCAATCCGGATTGAGTTTAAGTCTAAAAAGGAATTGTCTTGGCGCCCATCATAAAGAATATACTGACGGAATACCTGAAAACCACATAAGCAAGCGTCAGTCCAATTACCAGATGCAGACCCCAAAGTCTGCGGATAGAGTTCAATAGAATGATATCCATAACAAGCAAAACAATAGGCAACGCGGCCACAGCAAAAAAGTAGAACAAATGGCTGAAAAATCCCAGCACAATAGACGCTGCAATCAACAGCGGGAAAATAATATGAATCAAGTAAAATATGGACAAACTAATCTTTCTTTTCATCATTTCACCTCACATTGCGGGACAGGGGGACAGGTACATTGTCCCTGGTCAAATGCGTATTGGTTCTATTTTATGATAAATACTGGTTTGATAGTAGGGATTTGTTTATGCAGGAGGTTCTAGGGGCTGTTTCTCACCTGAAATGCACCTTCATGCATTTTAAAGGAATACATTCGGTATCCCCTAGTAGAAAACTGCCATATATCCAATTAAACCAGCAATTGTTAAAGAGGACTGAATCACAATCCCGAGAATATTGATGATCAATCCGGCCACGGCGAAACTTCTGCCACCTTCATGGCGTGATTTGATTTCGTTTAAACTCCGTTTTGCTATCACCACTCCTATAATGCCGACAATGAGTCCAAATTGGATAAGGAATAATGAAACAATTCCTAAAATGAAAGATATGATTGCCTTTTCATTTGTCTTGTTTTTCATAAGGCTTGATGCCTCCTTTCATTAGAATCATGAATCTTTCGAATTTAGTTATAGAGAGTCTCGTTCCTTGCATTTTACGAGAACATTAATCTTATATTATAGGGAAGTAAAACCCCTCAAAACCCCTTTTATAAATAAAATAGAAAGGCGATGGTAAAGAAATGGCTGCTGTTATATTTTTAATGAAAACGACATCCCAAAATCTCCTTTGGAATATTTTGAGCAAATTTCAAGTAGATTACCAATACATGAGATTATTATACTCTATATATGTAAAATTACCCATGAAAATCAGGATGTTCCAGTATTGTATGATTCATAAAGGCTATGATGTTGGTAAGTGGGGACAGTGTACCTGTCCCCCTGTCCCAATCTTCCATGGCTTACAGATGAATCTTAAAATTCACAATAATAGAAAATCATGTTGACTTCTGAATTTAATTGAAGTATTCTTTAAACATAAATATATGTAACCGGTTACACATATTTTTTTATAGCGATGTGTAACCGGTTACACACAAGTGGATGAGGCTAAGGAAAAATTCAAAATAAATGAGGTTTTACGATGAGTAAAGATATTCGAATAGTGTCTCCGTGTGGAATGCTTGGGTATGGTTTTCCGGAAGAATCCTTTCTAAATGGATTGAAAGAGGAAGTTCACGGAATTGTGGTAGATGCCGGTTCTACAGATGCCGGGCCGCATAAACTCGGTGCTGGAGTCTCTATTGTAAGCAGAAGGGCTGCTAAGAAGGATTTGGACATTATTGTTCGAAACGGGATTGCGCGCAAGATTCCGATTATCATTGGTTCTGCCGGAGGAGCCGGGGCCAGAGTACATATCGAATGGACAATGAGTATTATCAATGAAATTCTGGAAGAAAATCAGTTGAAAGCCAAGAAAGCGATTATCTGGGCAGACTTTACCTCTGAGGAAGTCATTGAGGCACTACACAAAGATAAAATCAAACCGATGGGAGCGAACATTCCAGACTTGACTGAAGAGAATGTAAGAAAGAGCACGTCGATTGTAGCTCAGATGGGACATGAACCGATCCTGGAAGCATTGAAGAATGATGCGGATATTGTCATTTGCGGAAGAGCATATGATCCCTCTCCTTTTGCAGCAATAGGTATTTATCATGGGAAGGATCCCGGTCTCTCCTATCACCTTGGTAAGATTTTAGAGTGTGGAGCTCTATGTGCAGAACCAGGAACCACTAAGGATTCTATACTCGGTACGATTAGTGATGAATTTTTTTCCGTGCAATCTTTAAATCCAGCGAGGCTGTGTAACCCCATAAGTGTGGCTGCCCATACTTTCTATGAAAAAGAGCATCCTTATCTTCTTCATGGTCCAGGCTTCAGTCTTGATTTAAGTGAATGCGAGTTTAAGGAAGAGGAGCGTGGCATTGTAAGAGTTTCCGGCAGTAAATATATTTCAGATGAATCTCACTTCATTAAATTGGAGGGTGCTGGATTAGTAGCATACAGAACGTTTGGTATAGCAGGCGTCCGAGATCCTCTCCTGCTAAACAAAATAGAAGAGGTTCAGGAGAAAGTGAAGGAACAAGCCGAATCATACTATAAAGAGATTTCTCCCGAGGATTATCAAATTAACTTCTACAACTATGGTAAAAACGCTGTATTGGGAAGCAAAGAAGAGGAACCGTTTCATCATCATGAAATAGGGGTGCTTTATGAAGTTGTTGCAACTACCCAGGAGATTGCAAGCAGTATTTGCTCAACTGTCAGGTCGACATTATTGCATTACGGCTATGATGGCCGAAAATCTACAGCCGGAAACCTGGCCTTTCCGTTTGCACCAAGTGATGTCGAGTTTGGCCCCGTATATGAGTTTTCCATTTATCATCTGATGGAAATAGTAGAAAATCCTTTTCAGGTGCAGTATGTATAGGAGGCATTATGGAACCTTTATTTGAATTAGCTAAAGTTTTACGAAGTAAGAATTCAGGTCCTTTCGAGATAACATTAGATGTCCTTTTCGATTCAGTAGATCACTACAACAGAGTGAAGCATTCAGGAGCCATAACCCGGGAAACGATCAGCAAGCTTTATCGAATAGATGAAGATAAGATTCATCACCTGGTATTTTTCGATCAGGCGTTAGGGTTTAAGATTACGATTGCGAGGGATATATCGTCAGGAACCGTTGGGGATCGGGATGTATACGGAGCCCAGCAGCATGCACCATTAATGAAGATTATGATTGAATAGGAAGGTGAAAGAAGTGGCAAGGATTGCGGTTATTGGAAGTATAAATATTGATTATGTTGTTGAAACCGATGTCCTTCCTTTGATGGGAGAAACGGTATCAGGGAAGAATTACTTTCTTTCACCAGGAGGTAAAGGTGCCAACCAGGCTGTGGCCGCTTCCAGATTAGGAGCGGAGGTAGCTCTCTATTGTTCAATAGGGAAAGATGAAAACGGTTCGATTCTTCTTAAGAGAATGTCTCAGGAGAATATTGATTTAGGGAATGTGAATCGAGTTGAAGATGCGGCAACGGGTGCTGCTTTTATAGAACTATGTAATGGTGAGAATCGGATCCTGATTGTTCCTGGAGCTAATGAGTTTACAAATGCAGACTATATTAGAAATGCACTTACAGAACTTCTCCAATATGATGTGTTTTTGTTTCAGTTGGAAACTCCGATTGAAATGCTGGAGTTTATTGTTCCGATCCTTCATCGACAGGAAAAGACGATTATCGTGAATCCGGCACCTGCTTATCGACTCAGCGAGAAATTGGTACAGATGATCAGTTATTTAATACCGAATGAACATGAATATCAAACAGTTCTCGGAACGAAGCTCCCTTATCAGGAAATCATTAAGGACCATCCGAACAAACTGATTATAACAAGAGGAAAGGCTGGCGTTACCTATTTCAATGGAACGGATCTCGTCCATGTCCAGTCATTGGAAGTTAACCCGGTCGATACGACTGGAGCGGGAGACACGTTTTCAGGTGCATTTGCTGTGGCCATTGGGGAAGGGAAGAGTCTGACTGAAAGTATTAGGTTTGGCAATATTGCTGCTGGTCTTTCCATACTGAAAAAAGGTGCCCAGACTGGGATGCCGAAAAAGGATGAAATGGATGAGTTCATAAATATAGGGGTGAGTAGCCATGAGAGTCAAGACCTCTTTAAATCGAATTAAGAAAGACTGGGTCATCTATGCCATGCTCTTCCCGGCAATCTTATATTTTAGTATCTTCCATGTCATTCCCCTGATCGGGATGAAGCTTGCTTTCCAGGATTATCGTATTATCGGGGAAAATGTGTGGGTAGGGTGGAAGCACTTTAAAGTGTTATTCAGTTCTCCTGCGTTTATGGATGTACTAAGGAATACCATTATTCTCAGCACGATGAAAATCGTTTTCTTCTTTCCTATACCTATAATTCTATCATTGATGATCAATGAATTAAGAAATGGAAGATTTCGTAAGTATATTCAATCAGTCGTCTATTTACCTCATTTCTTATCTTGGGTGGTAATTGCAGGTATATGGATCAGCTTGCTTGATCCATCCGATGGGGGGATAAATATCCTCAGGAATTTTTTCCAAATGCCATCTCTTGATTTTATGACTAGTAAAGATCATATCCGCTGGGTGTTAGTGTTTCAAGAAATCTGGAGAAGTGCAGGCTGGGATTCAATCATCTATCTTGCAGCTATTATGAAAATAAGCCCGTCTTTGTATGAGGCAGCTAAGATAGACGGGGCTTCTAACCTCCAGCAGATGAGATATATTACGCTTCCTGCAATGTTAAGTACGGTGGTGACCGTTTTTATTCTGAATCTGGGCTTCTTTATGAACGCCGGGTTTGACCAGGTGTTCAATATGATGAACAACTCCGTCATCAGTGTGGTTGATATCTTAGATACGTACGTGTATAGAATCGGTATATTAAATGGTCAATATTCCTATGCTACTGCAGCCAGCTTATTTAAAGGAGTAATTGGATTAATTCTTATCTTGAGTACTCATTTTATAGCGAAGCGGTTTTCAGGCAAGGGTGTTTGGTAAAGGAGGTTATCTGGATGAAGAAGCAAAACCTGACAAAGATCATCATATCGATCACATTGTTTATGCTGACACTTACTGTGTTGATTCCAATCTTGAACTTGCTGGCGATGTCACTTTCCGACCCATTGAAAGTACATAAATTGGGAGGATTGGAGATCTTGCCAGAGGGATTTTCACTTGTTAATTACAAAGTATTATTATCAAATCCTTTAGTGATGAAAAGTATTTTTAACACTTTCTTCATTACTATTTCAGGTACGTTTCTTAATCTGTTTCTAACGTCAATGGCTGCCTATGTGCTGGCCAAAACTCAATTTGTGGGAAAAAGACTTGTGGTGCTGTTTCTCATTGTGATTATGGTGTTCGAACCCGGATTAATACCTGAGTACCTGTTAGTGAAAGACTTAGGTCTATTAAACACTTATTCTTCACTTATTTTGTATAAGGCGATTAATATTTATTACTTATTCATTCTGATGAGATTCTTTGAAGACGTGCCTGACAGTATATTAGAGGCAGCACGGATTGATGGGGCAGGCCATTTTCGGATTTACACTAAGATCATGCTCCCCTTATCCAAACCGGGGTTAGCTACAATGGGGTTATTCTATGGTGTCTACCATTGGAATGAATATTTCAGGGCTACCATTTATCTCACAGATCCTAATAAATGGCCGCTTCAAGTTGTATTAAGGCAATTTGTCGTACAAAGGGACAATACAGCGATACTTGGATCACAAAATATCCTTTCTTATGATCAAGTAGCGGCTCTTGACTTTGGTTCTTTACAAGCTGGAACCATCATCATTGCGATGGTTCCATTGCTCATTCTATACCCATTGATTCTCAAGTATTATGCGAAAGGAGCTTTAGAAGGAGGGGTTAAGGACTGATAGAACTTCCAAAGAAAGTGGCAAACTATTTTATACATTAATTTATTAGGGGGAAATGGTATGAAAAAAGGGTTATTGCTGCTGGTGAGTTTGATGTTGATGCTTGGATTGATCGCGTGCAGTTCAGAATCAAGCAACCAATCGGATAGTGGGTCATCCGATGGGAATACCATTCGAGTTGTTTATAAAGATGAAACAAATTCAAACCAGGTATCCGTTAAATACTTCGATGAATTAGAAAAAGCCTTGAAGAAAGATAAAGATATTGATGTTAACTTTGAATTAGTAGATTTACCACAAGGGAATTACGCTGAAAAGCTTAATTTGCTTTTATTTAGTGGGGAAATACCTGATTTGATTTATTTCCAGGGTGGAGATCAGCAAATTTCACAACAGGGATTGCTGGAAGACTTACGCCCTTATATCAAGAAGTCAGAGCATTTAAAAGATGCGTTAGCGCCTTATAACAAGGAACGGTTAGAAAATTATCCATACCTATTATGGATCAAACCGCTTGCTCCGAAAGTACCGGTCATCAGAAAAGACTGGTTCGATAAAATGGAAACATCTACTGCTTTAATGAAGGATCCGTCAATAGATAACTATTATGCCTTTTTCAAAGAGGTAGCAGAATCAAAGCCAGGCGGGGATAAACCCTCCTATGCTCTCACGGTGGCAGGAGATATGGCTGAAATCAATTATACTTTTGACATGGCTTTCGGGTTAGACAAAACCTGGTTAAAAAAGAGTGACGGCTCATATGAATATGCGAAGGTATCATCGAAAGAAAAAGAGAAACTGGCGTTCTATCATAAATTATATAAAGAAGGACTGCTTGACCCTCAGTATATTACAAAACAGTGGGATACAAAGGAAAAGGCTTTCTATGACGGAGAGGCTGCCATTGTTCCTGGAACAGCTGGAAAAGTCATCGATATTTATAATGGGAAGATGATGCAGGTTAATGGCAAAGAGTCAGAACTTGTCGTTCTTCCACCAGCTAAAGGAGATAGTCAAGGGTTTGGTGCCACCGATATCACCAAAGAATCACGAGGGCTTGGAATTTCTTCTCAATCTGAAAATAAAGAACTGGTATTTGACATTCTTGATTACCTGTCAAGCCCTGAAGGTCAAAAGCTTGATCGACTGGGATTTGAAGGGGAGCACTACAATGTTACGGACGGAGAAATCGAACTGACAGATAAATACTATGGAGAATGGTATTCACGTTTCTGGGAGCCGACAGAAATGGAATTTGATATGCCGGTCAAGACACCTCTATTAAGTGAGCCGGCAGCGAACTCCCAGGACTTAGCTGGGAAGTTTTATGCTGAGGACAATAGCTTTATTATTCCTGAAGAGTACGTTTCCAGCTGGGATGCGATGGAGAAC
>NZ_JABMCR010000122.1 GCF_013179555.1 Bacillus haikouensis | reverse complement strand
TACACCATGCTCTGTTATACTACGCAGCTTACTTTACTGTCCGTGCAGAGGACTTTGATATCGAAGCAATGGTCAGGGGCTCACAGGCGGTAAAGGCCAAGATAGATGAGATCAACAGTAAAGGACTTGATGCATCTCCAAAAGAGAAGAACACGCTCACTGTGCTGGAATTAGCCCTGGAAATGTGCGAGCGGGGTTATAAGTTCCAGAAAGTGGATCTGTACCGTTCTGATGCATCGGAATTTATTATCGACGGGGATACATTGATTCCCCCATTTAACTCGATACCGGGACTTGGTACAAATGCAGCACTGAATATTGTAAAGGCGCGTGAAGATGGAGAGTTTCTATCCAAAGAAGATCTTCAGCAGCGCGGAAGGGTATCTAAGACCATTATCGAGTATTTAGATAATCACGGATGTCTTGAAAGCTTGCCTGACAAAAACCAATTATCACTCTTCTAGCCCCGTCCAATGGGAATTGTTTGCATAAACATGTGGATTATGGTATATTTTTATTGGAAATACTAAAGATAGCTCTAAAGCAGAAGAGTGGGGTCGCACCCCACTCTTTCGTTATTACATGGAGATTTTTAACGATTATTTCTAGTCTTGGTGCAAGATTTTCATATAGACCAGGAGGTAAGTATGAGCAAAATAATGACACTAGTAGAAGAACTTGTTACACCCATCCTAGATGATCTGTCACTGGAACTCATTGACATGGAATATGTTAAAGAAGGGTCCAATTGGTTCCTTCGTGTATTCATAGACAAGGATTCAGGTGTGGACATTGAAGAATGTGGAATAGTCAGCGAGCGATTAAGTGAGAAACTGGATGAAATCGATCCTATTCCCCACAATTATTTTCTTGAGGTCTCTTCACCGGGTGCAGAACGCCCATTAAAAAATGAAAAGGACTTCCTGAAATCAATCGGTAAAAATGTTTACGTGAAAACCTATGAGCCGATTAATGGGGAAAAGACTTTTGAAGGTACCCTGCTTTCCTACTCTTCAGAGCAATTAGCGTTGGAAGTAACAATCAAAACACGAAAAAAGAAGGTTGAAATTCCTGCAGATAAAATCGCTATAGCAAGATTGGCAGTTACTTTTTAAAAGGATGCAACCGTATTATAAAGGGGGATGACACCACCATGAGCACTCAGTTATTAGATGCTCTTACTGTTTTAGAGAAAGAAAAAGGCATTGCCAGAGATGTGATTATTGAGGCAATTGAAGCAGCATTGGTTTCGGCTTATAAAAGAAACTTTAATCAGGCACAAAACGTCCGCGTAGATCTTAACCTTGAAACAGGGACCATGCGGGTTTTCGCTCGTAAAGAAGTTGTAGATGAAGTATTCGATTCGCGTCTTGAAATTTCAGTTGAAGATGCAGGAGAAATCAATCCAAGCTATGAAGTAGGCGACGTTGTAGAGTTGGAGGTTACACCAAAAGACTTCGGGCGAATTGCTGCGCAAACGGCGAAACAGGTTGTTACACAGCGTGTAAGAGAAGCTGAACGCGGGATCATTTATTCTGAATTCGTTGATCGTGAAGAAGATATTATGACAGGCATCGTACAGCGCCAGGACAACCGGTTCATTTATGTAGCTTTAGGCAAGATTGAAGCACTTCTTCCTGTAAGTGAACAAATGCCAAATGAAACATATAAACCTCATGACCGGATCAAAGTGTTTATCACAAAGGTAGAGAAGACAACTAAAGGTCCTCAAATCTTTGTTTCCCGTACGCATCCAGGTTTGTTGAAACGTTTATTTGAAATTGAAGTACCGGAGATTTTTGATGGTACGGTTGAAATCAAATCTGTTGCTCGTGAAGCTGGTGACCGGTCTAAGATCTCCGTCCACGCAGAAAATTCCGAGGTTGACCCGGTTGGGGCATGTGTGGGGACCAAAGGAGCAAGGGTACAAGCGATTGTCAATGAACTGAAAGGTGAGAAAATCGACATTGTACAGTGGTCGGAAGATCCGGTTGAATTTGTAGCAAATGCCTTAAGTCCATCAAAAGTCCTGGATGTTCAGGTGAATGAAGAAGATAAAGCGACCAGAGTGGTTGTACCGGATTATCAGCTTTCACTCGCAATCGGAAAACGCGGTCAGAATGCTCGCCTCGCAGCAAAACTGACAAACTGGAAGATTGACATCAAGAGTGAAACCGACGCCCGGGAACTTGGTCTATATCCTCGTGAAGAAGCATTTCTACCGCAAGATGACGAGGAAGAGTACGATAACGAACCTTTAAATATTGATTTCGATGATCAAGATTAAGAGGTGAAAATCATGGCTGGCAGCAAAAAGATACCATTGCGCAAGTGTGTAGCAACTGGTGAAATGAAACCAAAAAAAGAAATGATCCGGATTGTCCGCTCTAAAGAAGGAGAAGTATCAATCGATCCTACAGGAAAAAAATCAGGTCGAGGTGCTTACCTTTCTAAGGATAAAGCCGTCATATTACAAGCAAAAAAGAAGAATACTTTAGCCAATCAATTACAAGCAAAGATAGACGATTCTCTTTATGACGAATTGATCAGTCTTGTAGAGAAGGAGTAACGTTTAGCGTATGAAACAAGATCGTTGGATGTCACTTTTAGGGTTGGCAAATCGGGCACGTAAGATTATTTCAGGTGAAGAACTAGTTATCAAGGAAGTTCGGAGCGGACGGGCAAAACTTGTGCTCCTTTCCAGAGATGCTTCTGCAAATACTCATAAGAAGGTCACAGACAAATGCAAGTCTTATCATGTGCCGGTCAGTTTAGTGGAGGACAGGTATGTACTGGGGAATGCAATTGGAAAAGAAGCCAGGGTGGTAGTAGCATTATCCGATGAAGGCTTTGCCAAAAAAATATCTGAAATGCTCGATTGAATCTCAATGGGGGTGAACATATGAGCAAGACGCGTGTTTATGAATATGCAAAAAAATATAATGTTTCAAGCAAGGACGTCATTTCGAAATTAAAGCAACTAAATATTGAGGTATCAAATCATATGGCAACAATAGAAGATGACACAGTGAAAAAACTGGATTCTATGTTTTCCGGTAATTCTAAAACCCAGGGTAAAACGCCTCAAAAGAATTCAAATCAAAAACAAAGCGCTGCTAAATCAGATGATTCTCCTAACAAGGATAAGGTGAAATCAGCACCTAAGAACCGCGAAGGGAAAAAACATGATCAGCAGTCCCAATCAAAGGAGAAAAAAGTTTTCAATAATAATAACCAAAACAACAAAAAAAATAGAAATAACAGAAACAATAAGCAAAACAAAAACTTTAAACCGGCACCTCAGCAGCAACAGCCAGCCAAGAAAAAGGAGCTTCCTTCAAAAATCACATTTTCTGAGTCATTGACGGTTGCTGAACTTGCCAAAAAGCTTCATAAAGAGCCTTCTGAAATCATCAAAAAGCTCTTCATGCTTGGTGTCATGGCAACGATCAATCAGGAACTGGACAAAGATTCTATCGAATTGATCGCCGGTGAGTACGGTGTGGAAGTTGAAGAAGAAATCAAAATCGATGCTACAGACCTGGGTGTTTATTTTACTGAGGACGATGCAGGTCAATTACAGGAGCGTCCTTCCGTAGTCACGATCATGGGGCATGTCGATCATGGTAAAACGACACTTCTGGATTCAATCCGCAATACGAAGGTAACTGCAGGAGAAGCAGGCGGGATCACCCAGCATATCGGTGCTTATCAAGTAGAAGTCGAAGGCAAGAAAATTACTTTCCTTGATACACCTGGACATGCTGCTTTCACTACAATGCGTGCCCGTGGTGCTCAAGTAACGGATATCGCGATCATTGTAGTTGCTGCTGATGATGGTGTTATGCCACAAACAGTAGAAGCAATCAACCACGCAAAAGCTGCTGAAGTACCAATCATCATTGCTGTGAATAAAATGGACAAGGAAGCCGCTAATCCCGACCGCGTAATGCAGGAATTGACGGAATATGAACTGGTTCCTGAAGCATGGGGTGGAGATACGATCTTCGTACCGCTGTCCGCATTATCCGGAGAAGGAATTGACAGCTTACTGGAAATGATCGTTCTTGTAAGTGAAGTGGAAGAGCTTAAAGCTAATCCAGGGCGTCTTGCTCTGGGAACAGTCATCGAGGCACAGTTGGATAAAGGCCGCGGTTCTGTTGCTACGCTGCTGGTACAGAACGGTACCCTTAAAGTCGGAGACCCAATTGTTGTAGGAAACACTTTCGGCCGTGTCCGTGCCATGGTCAATGACCTTGGACGCCGAGTCAAGGAAGTCGGTCCTTCAACTCCTGTCGAGATCACAGGATTAAATGATGTGCCGCAAGCCGGAGATCGTTTCGTAGTATTTGAGGACGAGAAAACAGCCCGTTCAGTTGGTGAATCCCGTGCTTCACAAGCTCTGCAAGCCCAACGCGGAGAAAAATCAAAAGTAAGTCTAGAAACGTTATTTGAACAAATGAAACAAGGCGAAATGAAAGACCTTAACCTTGTCCTTAAGGCAGACGTTCAGGGGTCTGTTGAAGCACTGGCTGCTTCCCTGTTGAAGATTGAAGTAGAAGGTGTGAAGATTAACATCATACACACAGGCGTAGGTGCAATCAATGAGTCTGATATTACACTTGCTTCCGCTTCGAATGCCATTGTCATCGGCTTTAACGTCCGCCCTGATGTAAATGCAAAACGTGCTGCTGACGCAGAGGGTGTAGAAATTCGCCTGCACAGAATCATCTATAAAGTCATGGAAGAAATCGAAGCTGCAATGAAAGGGATGCTCGATCCTGAATTTGAAGAAAAAATTATCGGTCAGGCTGAGGTCCGTCAGACATTTAAAGTGTCTAAAGTTGGGACGATTGCGGGAAGCTATGTAACAGAAGGGAAAATTTCTCGTGACTCAGGCGTCCGTTTGATCCGTGACGGCGTCGTCATTTTCGAAGGTGAACTTGATGCCCTTAAACGTTTCAAAGATGATGCTAAAGAAGTTGCAAGAGGTTATGAATGTGGAATTACGATTAAAAACTTCAATGATGTTAAAGAAGGCGATGTAATCGAAGCCTATGTTATGGAGGAAATCACTCGTAAATGATCACATATGTTGAATGTGAGTGCATGATTCATGATTCTCACTCTTTAAAAGAAAAAAGAGCTGTTTTACAGAGGGTCCTTACCCGGCTAAAGCAGAAGTATAATGTAGCTGTTTCGGAAATCGATCATCAGGATGTCTGGCAAAGGACCAGGATTGGCATTGTGACTGTCTCTTCATCTAAGGCATCCAGTGAAAGAGAAATAGAAAATGCATTAAAGTTTATTGATTCTTTCCCTGAATGGGAAAGGACCGATACAATCAGGGAATTCATTTAAAATTGAATCACACTCACGATTCAATGCACACTAATGACAGAATTATGGGGTGATATTGATGAGCCATCGTGCGAATCGAGTTGGCGAGCAAATGAAAAAAGAGCTCAGCGATATTATCGGACGAAAAATTAAAGACCCGCGTATTGGATTTGTCACGGTAACAGATGTTCAGGTTTCCGGGGATCTTCAGCAGGCGAAAGTATACATTACTGTTCTTGGCGGTGAAGACCAAAGAGAAAATACATTGAAGGGTCTGGCGAAGGCGAAAGGGTTCATTCGCTCCGAAGTCGGGCAGCGGGTCCGTCTCCGCAAAACTCCGGAAATAATCTTTGAGTTTGATGAATCGATTGAATATGGTAATCATATTGAAACTTTACTTCGTAAAGTGCAAGATGATCCGGATGAAGATTCACAGAATAAAGACGAGTAAGCTGAAAGGACTGATCCATGCGGGAATCTTATTTTCGTAAGGGTCAGTCTTTTTGTATGGAAATGTTTAATGAATGGAGGTTTACGTATGAATGGAATTTTACCGTTATGGAAACCCAAAGGCATGACATCACATGATTGTGTTTTTAAACTGAGGAAATTGCTTCGTACTAAGAAAGTCGGCCATACGGGGACACTCGACCCTGAAGTATCCGGAGTGCTGCCGATTTGCATCGGAAAGGCAACAAAGATAGCAGAGTATATTACTTCTGCAGGAAAAACATATGAAGGGGAAGTGACGCTTGGTTATTCCACTACCACAGAAGATGTGTGGGGGGAAGTGGTTGAAACCAAATCTGTTTCAGTTCCTATAGAAAGAAGCAGAGTAGAAGAGGTATTGAGAAACCTGGAAGGTGAAATTACACAGACTCCTCCAATGTACTCGGCTGTAAAAGTACATGGGAAAAGACTTTATGAATATGCCAGGCAAGGAATAGAAGTGGAGAGACCGTCCCGGAAGGTCCATATACACCATTTGGAACTTCTGGAAGGATGGTCTGAACTGGATGAGAGACACCCTTCTTTCACCTTTAAAGTTACATGCAGTAAAGGTACATATGTAAGGACCCTAGCAGTTGAAATCGGAGTGCAGCTGGGCTACCCTGCTCATATGTCTGCGCTGACACGAACGAAATCAGCAGTCTTTACTGAAGCTGATTGTTTCACTCTGGAACAAGTCGCTGAGTTTGTCCAAAGCGAAAGGGCTGATGACCTTCTATGTCCATTGGAAACAGGGGTTTCTCATTTGCCGAAAATGGTAATTAGTGATACATTAGCAGAGAAAGTGAAGAATGGTGCACGCTTGGAAGAGCCTGGGGATTGGCCGCAGGATTCAGAAGTGGTGATGGAGCATGATGGCCGTGCCATCGCTATTTATCAGTGCCATCCAGACAAAAAGGGTGTTATTAAGCCTGTTAAAGTACTATTCAACGACTAGTGAAAAAGGTGAAATACTGTGAAAATAATAACCGTACATCATCCTCATTCGTTCAATAAAGATGACTTTCCACCCCTGGTCATGGCACTGGGTTATTTTGACGGCGTCCACAAAGGACATCAGAGGGTCATCAATACGGCTGTAGAAAAGGCAAGGGAACAAAATGTCCACAGTGCTGTCATGACATTCGATCCCCATCCTTCAGTTGTATTGGGACATAAGCACAAACATATACACTTTATAACCCCTCTTGAGGATAAGAAGGAGATCATTGAAGGTTTAGGGGTGGACTATTTATTTGTGGTTCGTTTCACTTCAGAGTTTGCCAGCCTATTACCTCAGGAATTTGTGGACCAATATATCATAGAATTAAATGTAGTGCATGCAGTTGCAGGATTTGATTATTCATATGGCAGGATGGGTAAAGGGACGATGGAAACCCTCCCTTTTCATTCAAGGGAAAGATTCACTTTTACGACGGTCCCAAAATTCACTGAAGAAGAAAACAAAGTGAGCTCGACGAATATCCGTGAATACCTCAAAGAAGGGAATATTATAAAGGTCACCAAATTATTGGGCAGGCCATACAGAATGAAGGGCACTGTTATACATGGTGACAAACGAGGAAGGAAAATCGGTTTTCCGACAGCTAATATAGAGACGGCTCATTCCTACTTAACCCCTGAAAACGGCGTTTATGCCGTTCGGATGAAAATTCATGACAAATGGTATAATGGTGTCTGTAATGTAGGTTTTAAACCTACATTTAAAAACCCTGACGAATATTCATTGTCCATCGAAGTTCATCTATTCGATTTCCATTCATCGATCTATGGGGAAGAAGTATATATTGAATGGTTTGAAAGAATAAGAGATGAACAGAAATTCTCGGGTATTGAAGAATTAATCACTCAAATTCAAAATGATAAAGAAACGGCAATTCGTTACTTTTCGGGAATTTGAAGTAATCACTTGATTTTTGTAGAAAAAAGTAGTATTCTAAATAGCGTATGAAATGAACCTTTGCTTGGCTTCACGATTCACCAACGTATGCTCAGTAACAGGGGATTTGAAAGAAATTATTAGGAGGTGAAAAGGATGGCTATCACTAAAGAACGTAAAAACGAACTTATCAGTGAATACAAAGTACATGAGAACGATACTGGATCTCCAGAAGTTCAAATTGCTGTCCTGACAGAAGAAATTAACAATCTGAACGATCACTTACGCGTTCACAAGAAAGATCACCACTCTCGTCGCGGTCTTCTTAAAATGGTAGGTCACCGTCGTAATCTTTTATCTTACCTGCGTAAGAAAGATGTACAACGCTACCGTGAGTTAATTAACAAATTAGGTTTACGTCGATAATCAGAAACAAGGAAGCGGGAATATTTCCCGCTTTTTCTTTAGTTTTTATAAGTGGAAATCTTTGTATGAAACACCATGATTTTTTTGGAAGAACTCGATGTGGTGGTATTCTTACGGTGTGTTTTTGTCTACAATACATAATAAGGAACGCTTGACTATTTATTTATATAAAAGGGCATTCAGCAGCCTGGAGTAACGGAAGACTTTAATATCCTGCTATTTGAATATAACGGCACTTACGTGCATGATATAGATTACTGAATTTATTTATAACGGGTAAGGTAAAACCGACACCCTTTAAGTGATGTATAAAGAGAGGGGTACACTTTATGGAACAAACTAAACAAACCTTTTCCATCGATTGGGCTGGAAGAGAATTAACTGTGGAAGTCGGCCAATTGGCTAAACAAGCCAACGGAGCGGTATTGGTACGCTATGGAGATACAGCAGTACTAAGCAGTGCAACTGCCTCTAAAGAGCCAAAGCCATTGGATTTCTTCCCTTTAACAGTCAACTACGAAGAAAGATTATACGCTGTTGGTAAAATCCCTGGAGGATTCATCAAGCGAGAAGGTCGTCCAAGTGAAAAAGCAATCCTGGCCAGTCGATTAATCGATCGTCCAATCCGTCCGTTATTTGCAGACGGCTTCCGTAACGAAGTTCAGGTCATCAGTATGGTGATGAGTGTAGATCAGAACTGTTCATCAGAAATGGCGGCTATGTTCGGGTCATCACTTGCTCTGTCAGTGTCTGATATTCCATTCGAAGGTCCGATTGCAGGTGTGATTGTAGGACTTATCGACGGTAAGTTCATCATTAATCCGTCTGTGGAACAGTTGGAAAAGAGTGAAATCCATCTGTCTGTGGCAGGAACGAAAGATGCTATCAACATGGTTGAAGCAGGTGCAGATGAAGTTCCTGAAGAAACGATGCTTGAAGCAATCATGTTCGGCCATGAAGAAATAAAACGGTTGGTTGAATTCCAAGAAGAAATCGTTGCAAAAGTCGGGAAAGAAAAGGTAGAAATTAAACTTTTCGAACTTGATCAGGATTTGGAAACAGAAGTCCGTTCACTTTGTGAAAAAGAATTAATCCCAGCCATTCAAGTTCAGGAGAAACACGCCCGCGAAGAAGCGATCTCAACAGTTAAAAGTAATGTTATCGCAGCTTTTGAAGAAAAGGAAGCGGAAGATGATACACTGAAGCAAGTGAAGAAGATCCTGGATAAACTTGTTAAAAACGAAGTCCGCCGCCTCATTACTGAAGAAAAAGTCCGCCCTGATGGCCGTAAAGTAGATGAAATCCGTCCGCTTTCTTCTGAAGTCGGAATACTGCCGCGAACACATGGTTCCGGTCTCTTCACACGTGGACAAACCCAGGCACTCAGCATTTGTACATTAGGTGCTTTAGGGGATGTTCAAATTCTTGATGGATTAGGAATTGAAGAATCCAAACGCTTCATGCATCACTACAATTTCCCTCAATTCAGTGTCGGGGAAACAGGACCGATCAGAGGTCCTGGCCGTCGTGAAATCGGGCACGGTGCATTAGGAGAACGTGCTCTTGAGCCGATTATACCAAATGAAAATGATTTTCCTTATACAATAAGACTGGTTTCCGAAGTTCTTGAATCCAACGGTTCGACTTCACAAGCAAGCATTTGTGCCAGTACTATGGCTATGATGGATGCAGGTGTTCCCATTAAAGCTCCTGTAGCAGGGATTGCGATGGGTCTTGTGAAATCAGGTGAACACTATTCTATTCTTACGGATATTCAAGGAATGGAAGATTTCTTGGGGGACATGGACTTTAAGGTAGCGGGAACTTCCAAGGGTGTTACCGCCCTTCAAATGGATATCAAAATCGAAGGGTTATCAAGAGAAATTCTTGAAGAAGCACTTCAGCAAGCAAAAATCGGAAGAATGCAAATCCTTGACAGCATGCTTTCAACACTGGGAGAAGCTAGATCATCGCTTTCTCAATATGCTCCAAAAATTCTTACAATGCATATCAATCCAGACAAAATCCGTGATGTTATTGGTCCTAGCGGTAAGCAAATCAATAAGATCATTGATGAAACTGGGGTTAAGATTGATATTGAACAAGATGGAACCATATTCATTTCTTCTACTGATGAAGAAATGAATAAGGTTGCAAAGAAAACAATCGAAGATATTGTAAGAGAAGTTGAAGCTGGCCAAATGTATCTCGGAAAAGTAAAACGAATTGAAAAATTCGGTGCTTTCGTAGAAATCTTTGCCGGAAAAGACGGTTTGGTCCATATTTCTGAAATTGCAGAAGAACGTATCAGAAAAGTCGAAGATGTTGTTGCAATTGGCGATGAAATCCTAGTTAAAGTTCTTGATGTAGACAATCAAGGAAGAGTTAACTTATCAAGAAAAGCAGTTTTGAAAGAACAACGCGAAAAAGAAGAACAAAATCAAGCATAACGTTTGATAGACAGGCTGTCCTGTATGGAGTACATTCTCCCGACAGGCAGCCTTTTTCTATTCATTTAAACTGCGTTCTACCTTGTCCAATAAACACATATGTTTAAAGGAAGGAAGGTGAACCGAGTTGGAAAAAAAGTACTTGATTGGAATTTGTGTAATTGCTATTCTGACATTATTAGCTGTAGAAAATCCTTTATCGGATGAATATGTACAAAGCCTAAAACAGGGAGTTGTATCAGTTAGCGGCAGTATTAGTAATGAAGAGCTTTCTCAAAAAATAAAAGCAGCAGCAGAAAACAACTCTTTTCCTGCCCAAGATGCCAAAATTGATTCTGTGTGGAAGGCAACTCCGGGTTATAACGGGGTAAAAATAGATGTCCAAAAATCGCTCCAAAATATGAAGAAGGACCTGGCTTTTTCTGAAGAAAAGCTTGTTTATAAACAAATCCGACCTGAAAAGCATCTTTCTGATTTACCTCCTTCCCCTATTTACAGAGGTAATCCAGATAAGCCCATGGTATCCTTTGTAATTAATGTTGCGTGGGGAAATGAACATATTCCCGATATGCTTGCTACTTTGAAAAAGCATCATATTTATGCTACCTTTTTTCTAGAGGGCAGGTGGGTAAAGAATAATCCGGACTTAGCGAAAATGATCGTTGATGCAGGACATGAGGTAGGAAATCATTCATATTCACACCCAAATATGGAGATACTCGAAACAGTTAAAGTCGTGGATGAGCTGAAAAAAACAAACGAAATCATTGAAGTGACGACTGGAGAAAAGGTGAAATGGTTTGCACCTCCAAGCGGCAGTTACAGGGATGAAGTTGTTAAGATCGCTCACGAGATGGATATGGGCACCATCATGTGGAGTGTTGATACAATTGATTGGCAAAAGCCTCAGCCAGATGTACTGATCAACCGGGTGATGTCCAAGCTGCATAAAGGCGCCATAATCCTTATGCATCCAACTGCTTCCACTGCAAATTCGCTAAACAGCTTGATTGTTCAAATAAAGGACAAACAGCTTCGGCTGGGAACGGTTTCGAGTTTATTTAAAGAAGAAAGAATCCTTGAGAAAATTGATAATTCGCCTGAACAGGGAAATGTTAAGGATAACTCATAATTTGCTGCACCATGAATAGGAGGAACACTTTTTGATAAAGAAACATACATGCCAGAATGGACTAAGAATCGTTTTAGAAGAAATACCTACTGTCCGATCAGTCGCGATCGGTATTTGGATCGCCACTGGTTCACGGAATGAAGTACGAGATAATAATGGTATCTCACATTTTCTCGAACATATGTTCTTCAAAGGGACAAAAACCAAGTCTGCAAGAGAAATTGCCGAATCATTTGACAGTATCGGCGGGCAGGTAAACGCTTTTACCTCTAAAGAATATACATGCTACTATGCTAAAGTGCTTGATAATCATGCAAAATATGCCTTACATACTTTGTCTGATATGTTTTTTGATTCCGCGTTTGACGAAGAAGAAATGGATAAAGAGAAAAATGTTGTTTACGAAGAGATAAAAATGTATGAAGATACTCCGGATGATATTGTACATGATCTTCTTAGTAAGGCTATTTATGAAGAGCACTCACTCGGTTATCCAATTTTAGGTACTGAAGATACTCTTAGTACGTTTAATAAGAAAAAATTAAAACAATATATGCACGATATGTACACCCCCGATCAAGTGGTTGTATCCATAGCTGGTAATGTGGACGAGGGTTTCATAAAGGAAGCAGAAGATTTATTTGGGTCATATGAAGGTGGAAAAGGACCCGGGGAAAAGAGTCAGCCTTCATTTCATTACAACAAGCTTGCACGGAAAAAAGATACCGAACAAGCCCATCTTTGTCTGGGTTTTGACGGATTTCAAATTGGACACAACGATATATACAACCTGATTGTATTGAATAATATTGTCGGCGGCAGCATGTCATCCCGTCTTTTTCAGGAAGTAAGGGAGCAAAGAGGATTGGCATATTCCGTATTCTCTTATCATTCAGCTTAT
>NZ_JABMCR010000121.1 GCF_013179555.1 Bacillus haikouensis | reverse complement strand
ACCAGGAGAAAAACCGTCTGATCCTTTCTCATCGTGCGGTAGTGGAAGCGGAGAAACAACAGCAAAAGAAGAAGCTCCTTACTGACATTGAATCAGGTGCTGTACTTGAAGGCACGGTTCAGCGCATCACTGATTTCGGAGCTTTTGTGGACATAGGAGGAGTGGATGGTCTGGTCCATATTTCTCAGTTGTCTCATGAGCATGTTGAAAAACCTTCAGACGTTGTATCCGAAGGTCAGACAGTACAAGTGAAAGTATTGAGTGTCGATCGTGATAATGAACGGATTTCATTATCGATCAAAGAGATACTTCCTGGACCTTGGAGCGAAATTAGTGAAAAAGCACCTAAAGGAAGCGTGCTGGATGGGATCGTTAAACGATTGGTTTCTTATGGAGCCTTTGTCGAGGTGTTCCCTGGTGTTGAAGGTTTGGTACACATTTCACAAATCTCCCACAAACACATCGGCACTCCTCATGAAGTATTAAAAGAAGATCAATCGGTTAAAGTAAAAGTATTGGATGTAAATGAATCTGAACAGCGTCTTTCCTTAAGCATCAAAGCATTGGAAGAGAAAGAAGAAGAAGTGACAGATTATGAAATGCCGGAGGAAAACACCGGATTCCAATTAGGAGAAATGATTGGAGATAAATTAAAAGACCTTAAATAAAAAATGGTGATGGACTGTGACAAGAGCTAAACGAAAACGAGATCATATTGATTACGCCCTGGCAACGGGACAGCAGGAACTGGCGGGCTTTGAGGATGTGAAGTTCGTACATCAAAGCTTGTCAAATTCTGCCCTTATTGATATTGATCTTCAGTCCCGAATTGGCGAACTTTCTTTAAGTTCGCCAATTTTCGTGAATGCGATGACTGGGGGCGGGGGAGGTTACACTTCCAAAATAAATAGTGACTTATCAATACTGGCACGGGAAACCGGGATTGCACTGGCGGTCGGTTCTCAGATGTCGGCTCTGAAGGATTCAGGAGAACGGAAAACCTATGAAATCGTTAGAAGAAATAACCCTGAAGGCATCATATTTGCTAATCTTGGCAGCGAAGCAACTGTCCAGCAGGCGAATGATGCAGTGGAAATGATTGAAGCTGATGCACTTCAGATTCACCTGAATGTCATTCAGGAACTGACCATGCCAGAGGGTGACCGGGATTTCAGGGGTGCACTTGAAAGAATTGAAAAGATCTCAGACGCGTTATCTGTACCGGTATTCGTAAAAGAAACAGGCTTCGGTATCAGCAAGGAAACGGCATATTCATTATCGAAAACATCCATTTCGGCAATCGACGTAGGCGGCTTCGGCGGAACGAATTTCTCCAGGATAGAAAATCAGAGAAGACAAAGGATACTGGGTTTTTTCGATGACTGGGGCATTCCTACTGTTGTCTCAATAGCTGAAGCAGGTGTTTCCAGTGAAGTACCGATCATAGCTTCCGGAGGAATTCGAAACAGCCTGGAGATTGTAAAAGCGTTAAGTCTGGGTGCGTGCTCAGTGGGAATGGCTGGATCAGTTCTGAGAAGTATGATTGATAAGGGCTTGGATGAAACAATTAATGAAGTGAACGAGATTCATACCGATATCCGATATCTCATGTGTGCACTAGGGTGTGACAAAATTGAAGATTTACATGATGTACCCTTGATTCTTTCGGGAAGAGTGCATCATTGGATGAAGCTCAGGGGCTTGGAACCCGAAAACTTTAGTAACAGACAAAAGAAAAAATAATGCAAAAGACGAATTCCCAGGGGGATTCGTCTTTTGTTTTTTTAAATGATGGATGAAAAAAGACGATTCCAGATAGAATCGCCTATAGCCTTGAATAAACAGTCAGCCAGATTACTTCTGTCTCCTTCTCGATTGCTCAGGACTTTCCATTCCTGTGGCACCTTTGTTTTCCAGTTTCTGATCACGATCTGATTCAACCCGTCCCGATTGCTTTAGTTTCTTCTCTTGGCGATCTCTACCCATTTATAACACCTCCTTTACTTATTTTTTCAATAAGAAAATGAAACATGCATGAATGAATTACATAAAGATTTTCCATAATGTAGATAATAGGGGGAATGGGATTATGGAAGGAATCATTTTTTTATGGGTAGCATGGGGTATATGGGTTTATACAACGTTTATCATGCGGAAAAGTGCCAATGGGCGTTTTAAATATTCGTTCCTGTTACTATGCATGATTTGTCTGTTCCCGCACTGGTTCACTATATTTTCTTACGAAGTGAATGCGGCTTTCGGATTAATGGCTTTATTGACGTTCATATATATCCGTGCGCTCGGTTTAAGACAGAAACTGTACATGTTGATTGCACTTTTAACGATTGCGATGTCTTATGCGGGTATAGGGATGATTGCCATTTACGATCCCGTACTTATGATTATTGATCCTCAGTTGGTAGCGGCGCTGCTATCTGTAAGCCTCGGCTTTTTATTTTATAGTTCTCTGGAAAAAATCAGAATGCTCTTTATTACTGTAATGGGCGGTTGTATAACGGGCGATGTGTTACTTGCCATCACACTGAATAAGATCGGGTTTGTTGAATCCATAGGTAATCACGGTTTCTTGGATAACGTGGCGTATATGGTGTTGTTGACACTAGGCTGGAGACTCTTTCTTGTATTGAATGCCTTGATGAACAACAAAATATCACCTAAAAAAGGGGAAGTTAAAAGTATATGAATGAGTATGTGTATCCGGTAATTTTCGGAGTAGTAGTGGGTACGTTAACGAGAATCTATATGCTCAGGACAGATTATAGGCAGTACCCGACCTACTTGCATGGGAAAATCATACATATTGCATTAGGGTTTATAGCTGCAGGACTTGGGACGATTGCAGTGCCTGCTTTATTGGAAGAGAATTTTACGGCGATTACATTCTTGACAGTGGCTGCCTCGCAGTTCCGCGATGTGCGTAATATGGAAAGGAATACATTGACTGAGCTTGATGGATATGAGCTTGTTCCAAGGGGCGCAACCTATATCGAAGGAATAGCGGTAGCGTTTGAAAGCAGAAACTACCTGGTCATCTTTACGTCCTTGCTGTCCACTCTGAGTTATATTGTGTTTAACATATATGCGGCATTGGGGGTGGGCATCATTTGTATGATTGCCTCTCATAAACTGATGGCAGGTGGAAAGCTCAAAGACATTGTGAACATCAAGTTTGTCAAACCCCATTTCGATGGACCCGGCCTTTATGTCGATAATATTTATATTATGAATATCGGCTTGAAAGTCAGGCAGGAAGAAATCCTGAATTATGGAATGGGTTTCGTATTATCCCCTAAATCATTTGATGCGAGATCGACGATTGCAAACCTCGGTCAAAGACAGGCAATTCTTCATGATATGTCCACTTCACTCGGGATTTTCAAAGACTCTGGAACACCGGCTCTTACGCCTCTGGCTAAACGTGATTTGGATGACGGCAGAGTAGCGGTCTTTGTACTGCCTCAACGCAAAGACGTGGAGAAAGCCATCGCGATCCTTGGACAGGTGCCGACGCTTGAGAATGCCATTAGGATGCCGTCTGAATCAAAAGCCATCAAAAAAGGGGGGGAAGCAGATTGAATACCACCATTCAAAAATTCATCTTAGCAGCCGTAACGACTTCTCCTGATAAAGTACCAAGCGGCACAGCAGTGTTTCATTGCAAAACTGAAGAAGAACTGCAGAAAATCTGTGCAAATTTAGAAGCCATATTAGACGGAATCGCACATGAATTGGACCACGGGCTTTTTATCATTGTGAAACATTGATTGCCAGTTCTTACGTTTACTGATAAAATACTAAAGTTAAGGGGACTGACCCATAAGGGGAAATGCAGCTTATGGGCCAGTCTTTATTATTGAGTATGTATGCATATTGAAACAGTGGAAATAAAAAGGCTTAAAGGATAAGGCAAGTACCATAAGCTTATTCAAGAAAGGGTGAAAAAAGTGTCTAAACCAGTTGTTGCAATCGTAGGACGTCCCAATGTTGGTAAGTCCACGATTTTTAATAGGATTGTCGGGGAAAGAATTTCAATTGTAGAAGATGTTCCGGGCGTAACACGTGATCGTATATACAGCTCTGCTGAATGGCTGACTCATGAATTTAATATTATCGATACGGGTGGAATTGAATTAGGAAATGAGCCGTTTCTGGATCAAATCAGGCAGCAGGCGGAAATAGCGATCGATGAAGCCGATGTCATTATTTTCCTGACGAATGGCCGTGAAGGGGTTACAGCTGCAGACGAAATCGTAGCAAAGATTCTTTATCGTTCCAACAAACCAGTAGTGTTGGGGGTCAATAAAGTCGATAATCCGGAAATGAGGGAAATGGTTTATGATTTCTATTCTTTAGGATTCGGCGAACCTTTTCCTATTTCGGGATCCCACGGACTTGGGCTGGGTGATTTGCTGGATGAAGCGGCAAAGCATTTTAACAAGAAGGATGATGAAGAATACGGCGAAGAGGTCATTAAGTTTTCATTGATCGGTCGTCCGAATGTAGGAAAATCATCTCTCGTTAATGCATTATTGGGAGAGGACCGGGTCATTGTCAGTAATGTGGCAGGTACAACCAGGGATGCGATCGATTCCTCCTACACATTTGATGGACAAGAGTATGTCATCATCGATACTGCCGGGATGAGAAAGAAAGGTAAAGTGTATGAAACGACTGAAAAATACAGTGTGTTAAGGGCGCTCAGAGCCATTGAACGTTCTGATGTTGTATTGGTTGTAATAGACGGTGAAGAGGGAATAATAGAACAGGACAAGAAAATTGCCGGTTATGCACACGATGCTGGACGAGCAGTAGTCATAGTGGTAAATAAGTGGGATGCCGTTGAGAAAGATGAGAAAACAATGAAAAAATGGGAACAGAATATACGCGATCATTTTCAGTTCCTGGATTATGCACCGATCATCTTCCTTTCTGCAAAAACGAAGAAGAGAATTCACACACTCCTTCCAGTTATCAATAAAGCGAGCGAAAATCATGCCATGCGCGTTCAGTCAAGTGTATTGAATGAAGTTGTAATGGATGCAGTAGCAATGAATCCAACCCCTACCGACAATGGTAAGAGATTAAGAATTTACTATGCAACCCAGGTGGCGGTCAAACCACCAACCTTTGTTGTATTCGTTAATGACCCTGAATTAATGCATTTCTCTTACGAACGATTCCTGGAAAACAGGGTTCGGGATGCATTTGGATTTGAAGGAACCCCTATTCGCATTATTGCACGCGCAAGAAAATAATGAGGCAGGTGTAAATATGAAAAAATCTAAAAATGTTACGGTCATTGGTGCAGGAAGCTGGGGGACAGCTCTTGCCATGGTATTGGCAGATAACGGGCATGAAGTCAGATTGTGGGGCCATAAGGCGGATCAGATTCAGGAAATCAATGATCAACATACAAACCATAAATACTTGAAAAATGTAAAACTTCCTGAAACCATAGTGGGCTACTCCAACCTTGAAGAATCCCTTGACGGAATACAGACAGTCATCCTTGCAGTTCCTACGAAAGCGATCAGGCAAGTGCTTGGACAGGTCCAGGAAGTTCAAAGTAATCCCCTTACGCTTGTCCATGTGAGTAAAGGGATCGAACCTGATACTCTCTTAAGGATTTCAGAAATCATCGAGGATGAAATGCTTCCTGAAAACCTGCATTCGGTCGTTGTCCTTTCGGGTCCCAGCCATGCCGAAGAGGTAAGCTTGCGACATCCGACCACCGTTACGGTTTCATCCGAAGACATGAAGTCGGCAGAAGAAGTCCAAGATCTTTTTATGAACCAGAACTTTAGAGTTTACACCAATCCTGATTTACTTGGTGTTGAAATTGGTGGTGCATTAAAAAACATCATTGCCTTAGCGGCTGGAATCACGGACGGATTAGGATACGGAGATAACGCAAAAGCTGCTCTGATCACCAGGGGGTTAGCTGAGATAGCCAGGCTGGGTACCAAAATGGGAGCAAATCCACTTACCTTTTCAGGATTAGCCGGCATCGGGGACCTCATCGTCACATGCACCAGTGTCCATTCGAGAAACTGGAGGGCTGGTAATATGCTCGGGAAAGGGCATAAGCTCGACGATGTACTGGAAAACATGGGAATGGTTGTAGAAGGAGTCAGAACGACGAAGGCAGGACATCAGCTGGCGCAAAAATTCGAGGTGAAGATGCCGATTACAGATGCTTTATACGACGTATTATTTAATAACGTAGAAGCGAAAGAAGCGGTTGATCATCTAATGTCACGGGGAAAGACGAATGAAATGGAGGACCTCGTGAATATATTGGGAGAACGCTTATAGCCCGATATAAAAATTTTGCGATAATAGGCTTATAAATAGGCATTAGAGGATGCGAAAGGGCCCTCCCCTGCATACACTGTTTTGAATATATACAGCTTTGCCTTTGGATGGGTAGGTCTCTTTCAGTCTTTAGAGCAACTCATGAATCAGGGGTCATCTCTCATGGTGATGCCCGGGTTCATGAGTCGCTCTTCTTTTATGTATGGAAATATTGAGTGAAGGGGAAACATCATTCTGACATTTTATTGAACACGCATTCTTTTAGAAATAACTTGTGATATAATACATTCGATAACAGGAGGGATGTACCATGACTTCTATGATGAAAATGTGGATATCGTTTGCATCAATGGGCTTTATGTTTCTTGCAATTTTAATGATTTATTTCAGCCGCTACAAAATCAAACAAAAATTCATTCGTTTTATTACGGCGTTAATCGCATACATATTGATGATAGCAGGCGGACTCATGATGATCTATATCGTATTAAGCGGTCCCACTCAGTAAGCAGATACCAGTGAAAGGAAGTTTGCAGATTGAAACGTGTTGGCTTAACCGGAATGCTCTTACTTTTGATAATGACGGTATTGACTGGCTGTCTGTATCCTGAAGAGCAGCTCAGTCAGAATCAGATACCTTACGATACCCAAGTAAAGGCTGTTCAAGAAGCTGTTGAGCAGTATCAGGAAGATAATAACGGTCTGCTCCCGATCAAGACGAGAGACCAGGACACATCGATTTATCAAAAATATCCAATAGACTTTAAAAAGCTATCATCTCAGTATTTGCCGGAAATACCGGGGAATGCATTTGAGAACGGCGGAATTTTTCAATACGTCCTGATGGATGTCGAAGAAAATCCGACTGTGAAAATATTTGACCTCAGAATGGCGGAAACGATTAGGGAAATTAAAATCAGGATACAAGCGGGAGGTTACCCTCCGTTTAAAAAAGAAGTAGCTCCGAATGTATATAAACTGGACTATGAGGAGATAGGATATGACGGGGAAGTTTATGTGGACAGCCCTTTTTCCAATAAGAAACTTCCGCTTGTCATCAACGGCAGCGGTGAAATTTTCGTGGATTATTCCATGGATCTCTTTGAAAAGCTCCAATCAGCGGATGAGGTCCCTGAAACAGGAAAAGACATCCGCCACTTACTGACAGACGATTCTTTATTTGTTCCGGCGTACTCTCTCTCATATACAGTTGATGAAAAGAAAGAACCCGTCTTTATGACAAAATAGGCATAACCCTTTTCTTACAAAATATATTGTAGGAGAAGGGTTATTATTTTATGTCATCCTTTATGGGGAGTTTTCATCAAATTGAACCTGAACATAATTGCTACGACATAATAAATTCAATTAATAGTCATAAGGAGGTAAAAAAATCATATTAATAGTCATAAGTCATTAGGACAACATCATATTTATAGAATGTGAGTCAGAATACACGGATGAAACATCCCTGGAATATAAGATGGGAGGGAATCTCTTGGAAAGAGTCGATCTATTTAAAGACATTGCTGAAAGAACTGGCGGAGATATCTATTTAGGCGTGGTGGGAGCTGTAAGAACTGGAAAATCTACCTTCATCAAGAAGTTCATGGAACTTGTTGTCCTTCCTAATATCGTAAGTGAGTCTGAACGAGCCAGAGCACAGGATGAACTGCCGCAAAGTGCTGCTGGAAAGACGATCATGACAACAGAACCAAAATTCGTACCGAATCAAGCGATATCTGTACATGTGGACGAAGGTTTGGAAGTGAATGTAAGATTGGTAGACTGTGTCGGATACACAGTACCTGGTGCTAAAGGATACGAAGATGAAAATGGTCCCAGAATGATCAATACACCATGGTATGAAGAACCAATCCCATTTCATGAGGCTGCTGAAATCGGAACTCGAAAGGTGATTCAGGAACATTCCACGATAGGAGTTGTGGTCACGACCGATGGATCCATCGGTGAAATTGGAAGAAGTGACTATATCGAAGCAGAAGAAAGAGTCATCGAGGAGTTAAAGGAAGTTGGTAAACCATTTATCATGGTCATCAACTCGGCAAGACCTCATGCGACTGAAACGGAAGAATTGAGAGTGAAGCTGGAGGAGAAATACGATATCCCGGTACTTGCGATGAGTGTAGAAAGTATGAGAGATTCAGATGTGTTAAATGTAATGCGTGAAGCATTATTCGAATTCCCGGTGCTTGAAGTGAATGTGAATTTACCGAGCTGGGTAATGGTATTGAAAGAAGAACACTGGCTTAGACAAAATTATCAGGAAGCTGTTAAGGAAACAGTCAAGGATATCAAGAGGCTTCGTGATGTAGACCGGGTAGTCCATTACTTCAGCGAATATGAACATATAGAGAGAGCGGGACTTGCCGGTATTGACATGGGGCAGGGCATCGCTGAAATCGATCTTTATGCACCGGATGAGCTCTACGATGAAGTACTGAAGGAAATTGTCGGTGTTGAAATACGGGGGAAAGATCACTTGCTCGAACTGATGCAGGACTTTGCACATGCAAAAGCAGAGTATGACCAAATTTCAGATGCACTGAGAATGGTGAAACAGACAGGATACGGAATCGCAGCTCCTTCCTTGAACGATATGAGTCTGGATGAACCGGAAATCATACGCCAGGGAGCACGATTTGGGGTGAGTTTAAAAGCCGTAGCACCCTCAATCCATATGATTAAAGTAGATGTACAATCCAAATTCGAACCGATTATAGGTACGGAAAAACAAAGCGAGGAACTTGTCCGCTACTTGATGCAGGACTTTGAAGATGATCCGCTTTCGATCTGGAATTCAGATATCTTCGGAAGAAGCCTGAGCTCCATCGTAAGAGAAGGAATCTCTGCAAAACTGTCACTAATGCCTGAAAATGCAAGGTACAAATTAAAAGACACACTTGAAAGAATCATTAACGAAGGCTCCGGCGGATTAATCGCTATTATCTTATAAACATTTTGAGACTCTCTTAAGAGGGTCTTTTTTTATTGAATTTATTTTATTTGATGCAAAGCGGAAGGAATATACTTTGACTGAAATCCAGTACTTGAAGTTTTTTGAAATGGTAGTGATATTAGTTAGTGAAAACTACGTTTGCGTTATTAGGTGTTCAAGCTTTTGATTGGAGGCAAGACGAAGGTTCCTTTAGGAAAAGTAGCTTTTAAGAAAAGTGGCAGAGCTTTGCTCAGGGGCGGGGAGGCTCAGAGCTGCACGTGGATAGAGAAAACTTGCACTGAAATCAAAAGCGGCAATCGAAGGGTACTCTCAAATAGATAAACTTTTTCACCAGTCATGTTTAACCCAACAAAAGAATGGGAACTGTTTAAGAGCGATAGACAATGTGAAGCGCTTTCTCAAGGAAGGAAAACTTGAAGAAATAGCAATATAAAGGGAAAAAGAGGAGATTCTATTACATTTATGTATCAAATAAGAAAAGATTCCCATTATTTCTTGATTTATTCTTGCTAAGCACAATCTATTGTGATAATCTTTTAACAGAATTGTTGTTGAATATTGATTCAGCAACGTTTTCAAGCGATTTTTCTATGCTTAATGTATAGAATCCGCTAAAGTTGTTTACTAATGATATTAAAGTAAATGAATCATGACTGAGACATTTCCTTGGGAGGAGGTGAATGGCATGAACAAGACAGAATTAATCAATGCTGTTGCAGAAGCTGCTGAGCTATCTAAGAAGGACGCTACTAAAGCGGTTGACGCTGTTTTCGATACAATTCAAGATTCACTTGCAAAAGGTGATAAAGTACAATTAATCGGATTCGGTAACTTCGAAGTACGTGAGCGTGCAGCCCGTAAAGGTCGCAACCCACAAACAGGTGAAGAGATCGAAATCTCAGCAAGCAAAGTACCTGCTTTCAAACCAGGTAAAGCGCTTAAAGAAGCTGTAAAATAATTACATACTTTGAGCGTTAGGAAAAGGCCGCATGTTATGCGGTCTTTTTTTTTATACAGGAAGGAACGGTCGAGGCTCACCGCTGCCCGCAAAAGGGGGAAGTCCGCTCGGATTCGTTCAGCAATGCTAAAAGTGCATTTTATAAAAAATAGGAAGCCCTGGGCTTTATGAGATTATTGGCTTATGCTAATATTAACAATGTTAGTTTATTTCTTTAAGGATAGTAGGAGGACAACATAATGGCAGAAGTCAACCATAGCCAAATTGAAGAAGCGGTGCGATTGATACTTGAAGCAATAGGAGAAAACCCTGATAGAGAAGGATTGATGGATACACCTAAACGGGTAGCAAAGATGTATGCTGAAGTTTTCTCAGGGATAGATCATAATCCTAAAGAATATTTTGAAACCATTTTCAGTGAAGACCACGAAGAGCTGGTCCTTGTTAAAGATATCCCTTTTTATTCGATGTGTGAACACCACCTTGTTCCTTTCTTTGGCCGGGCGCATGTTGCCTATATACCACGGAATGGCAGGGTTACCGGCCTGAGTAAGCTGGCAAGAGCTGTAGAATCTGTAGCAAGAAGGCCGCAGCTGCAGGAAAGAATCACTTCAACGGTAGCTGATTCTATCATGGAGACTCTGGAACCTTATGGTGTCATGGTGGTTGTTGAAGCTGAACATATGTGCATGACGATGCGAGGGGTAAAGAAACCCGGCTCAAGCACAGTGACGACTGCAGTGCGGGGGACGTTCAAAGAAGATTCTCAAGCGCGCAGCGAAGTGCTTTCATTTATTAAAAAGTAAGTACAGGAGTGGGTCTAGTGAATTCAAACGATTATGTAGTCATTAAGGCAGCAGAAGACGGTGTTAATGTAATAGGGCTGACAAGAGGTACGGATACACGCTTTCACCATTCTGAAAAGCTTGATAAAGGAGAAGTGATGATTGCTCAGTTCACTGATCACACTTCTGCAATCAAAGTAAGAGGGAAAGCGACCATTCTGACCAATTACGGGGAAATAGAAAGTGAAAACAAAAAATAGTATGGTGCATACGGGACGAACCAAGAACCATCATTCTTAGTCGTCCCCTTTGTTATGTCAGTGTGGACGGATCTGGCAGCTGATTGATCCATGGATTTGCGGGAATGTCGATGGTTCCCTATTTATGAATGATTTATGGTATAATACTTATTGCTGAAATTTTTAGCGTGAAACATAGTAGAAATGGGGAAAAGGGTATGAAATTCATTGATTACAATCATCAAGCGAATATCATTCATCAATACATAGAAGAACAGCTTCACCATTCTTATTTAAAGGAGTATATCGATCACCCTTATATCGATCGAAATCGCATCAATTGCCTGCTCCTTCCATTTATGAATGAAAAGCGAATGGTCACAAAACAGGAAATTAAGTGGATTTCTACTGCTATGTTTTTACATGTTGCCCTTGAGACCCACGAGAAGGTAACGATTTCTGAACAGGATTCACTTAAAGAAAGGCAGTTAACTGTGCTCGCTGGAGTATACTTTAGCAGTCTTTATTATAAAACGCTTGCTGATACAGGGGATGTCGAACTGATCGAAGCATTATCCAGTGCTATTAAAAAAATAAACGAGTGCAAGATATCGATTTATAAAAAAGAATGCACGTCCATAAATGAATTGATGGAAAGTGTAAGTGTCATAGAAACTTCAATTGTCGAGCATTTCTATGAGTTTTTACAACAGAAAGAATGGATTCCCCTTCTGTCAGGCACACTCTTGTATAATAGACTTTTACAAGAGCGCCTTGCATTCGAGAACTCGCAGAAAACCGTTTTCATTGATGCTTTAGCCGCTCTTTTGAAACACCCTGATGAGCCTGTGGAAAATCATCTTATACTGTCCGCCATAGAAGGCACAATGGATGAGATTCAGAAAGACATAGAAATTCAGTTAGATAAGAAAGAACCGGCAGCACCTGCTGTCAGGGAATTTTTCATGCATTTTCTTCCTTTCACTGAGTCTCTGCTTACGACGAAATCATATGCGGAAGAAGGGTAAAAGTTATGCAACAGTCGAAAGAACAAAAAGTTCATGGCGTTTTCGAGAAAATATACTCGAATTATGACAAAATGAATTCAGTAATCAGTTTCCAGCAGCATAAAAAATGGCGAAATGAAACAATGAGGCATATGGACGTGAAAGAAGGGTCCATAGCATTGGATGTATGCTGCGGAACGGCAGATTGGACACTTGCAATCGGTGAGCAGGTTGGAAAAGAAGGCAAAGTATTCGGCCTCGACTTCAGTCAAAATATGCTGTCGATTGGAAAAGAAAAAGTAAAAAAATCGCACTTATCCAATATTGAGCTTATTCACGGGAATGCAATGGAATTGCCTTT
>NZ_JABMCR010000120.1 GCF_013179555.1 Bacillus haikouensis | reverse complement strand
TGGTGAAGCCGGCGGTACAAAAATCTCATTCACATCAAGAGGGGCCATTTGACCTTGCGATTGCCAATGAGGAAAAATTGATAGAAATGCTTCAAGAGAGTGGAAAGCTGTCTAAGAAAGCAACTGCTGAACAGGCGGAACAAGCAGTAAAGAAATTCCTAAAAGAAAAATCAGAAGGACTAAAAGAACTTGAGGATGACGGAGAGTTAAAGGAAGAAAAAGAGAAGATTGAAAAAGATATCCAAAAACATAAAAAAGGGAACAATCATAAAAAAGGCAAAAAGAGAAACCTTGATCCGGTAGAAGAAGAGGAATACACAGGAGAAAAAAGAACGGATAAGGTCCTTGTGCTTCTAATGGAATTCCCGGATTTTCCTCATAACTCAATCCAGCCTGGTGAATCGGATATGTATTATGAAGACTATGTAAAAGAGCACTATGAAGATATGGTTTTCGGAGAGAATGGATATACGGGCCCTAATGGCGAGAATCTGATTTCGATGAAACAATTTTATGAACAGCAAACCGATGGTGCCTACACAGTTGACGGTGAGGTTGCAGGATGGTATCAAGCTGCCAAGCCAGCAGCTGAATATGGCGGTAATGACCCTGAAGCGGGAGATAATGATAAGGATGCAAGAAGCCTTGTGCGTGAAGCACTTGTAAACGCGGTGGCTGACCCGAATGTGAACCTTTCAGACTATGACCAGGAAGACCGCTATGACCTTGATGGTGATGGAAATACCCGAGAAGCAGACGGGCTGGTTGACCATCTGATGATCGTTCATTCGGCTGTTGGTGAGGAAGCCGGCGGCGGAAGCCTCGGTCCTGATGCCATCTGGTCTCACCGCTGGAACTTGGGTGATATATACCCTGTTGATGGAACTGAAGCGGAAGTCCCTTACTGGGGCGGTTCAATGGCAGCCTATGATTATACTGTACAGCCTGCCGATGGTGCAGCGGGAGTATTTGCTCATGAATACGGACATGACCTGGGTCTGCCGGATGAATATGATACCCAATATTCCGGTGAAGGAGAAGCAGTCGCATACTGGTCCATCATGGCAAGCGGAAGCTGGGCAGGAAAAGTTCCTGGCACGGAACCAACCGGTTTCAGTGCATGGTCGAAAGAGTTCCTGCAAGCTGCACATGGAGGCAACTGGCTGAAATATGAAGAAGTGAATCTTGAAGACATTGATAGAAAGGGATTGGATGTTTATCTGGATCAGGCAAATACAAAAGGCACGAATCCCGATGCCCTTCGTATCAACCTTCCGGACAAAGAGACAGTAATCAACACTCCTTTCAGCGGCGAATCTGAATACTTCAGCGGCAGCGGCAATGATTTAGACAATTCAGCTGTCCTTAATGCCGATTTGACTGCTGCAGAAAATGCAGAATTATCATTTAAAGCTTGGTATGATATCGAAACGGATTGGGATTACGCTTCAGTACAAGTTAGCGAAGACGGTGAAAACTGGACTAGTATCCCAGGTAATATCACGACTGAAACAAACCCTAATGATCAGAACCCTGGTCATGGAATTACAGGTAAGTCTGACGGATGGGTGGATGCAGAATTTGATCTAAGCCAATATGCAGGGAAGAACGTTCAAGTGAAGCTGAATTATTGGACCGATGTAGCAGCAGTAAACCCCGGTCTTTATGCGGATGACATCAAAGTGACTGCAGACGGCAGCGAATTGTTCTTTGATGATGCCGAAGGTGACGCAAAGGTTTCACTGGAGGGCTTCACTAAGGATAATGGAATTAAGACATCCGAACATTATTATCTCCTTGAATGGAGAAACCACCAGGGCGTGGATGAAGGTTTGGCCCACATTCGCAGAGGTGATAGTTTAATGCAATATGATCCAGGCCTTGTCATATGGTATGCTGATGAAAAGTATGGTGACAACTGGACAGGTATTCACCCAGGCGAAGGTTTCCTTGGAGTGGTAGATGCAGATCAGCGCGAGCTTAAATGGAGCGACAACTCGATGGCGTCGACCCGCTATCAAATCCATGATGCAGCATTCAGTATGGATAAAACAGATAAAATGTTACTTGACTATCGTGAACTGCTTGGCTTAACTCTGGAAGATAGATATACTAAAAAAAATCCTGAGTTTAACGACAAGCGCAGTTACCTTAACGAAAAAATGCCGGATGCAGGGCGAAATGTTCCTGAATATGGGTTGAAGATTAAAGTGACTGGGCAAAGTAAAGATCGTTCAGTTGGCCGGGTTGAAATTTCAAAAAAATAAGCTTTTCAAAGGGTGACGGCTTGCTGCCGTCACCCTTTAAGCATGTTATTGGACATTTTTCCCCTGTGAATTGATAATAATACTCACATCAGATAAAGGAGATGTCCAATTTTGCCTATCAAATTAAGTGTCTTGGATCAGTCACCAATTTCAGAAGGAATGAGCCCTCAAGAGGCTTTACAACATACAGTAGAACTTGCCCGGTTTGTAGAAAAGCTGGGTTTCACACGTTTTTGGGTATCGGAGCACCATGATTCACCGAGCCTTGCGGGATCCTCACCGGAGGTATTGATAGCCCACTTGGCTCAAAACACGGCGAAGATCCGTGTCGGATCCGGCGGGGTAATGCTCCCTCATTACAGTTCGTACAAAGTAGCAGAAAACTTCAGGCTGCTGGAGGGATTGAACCCAGACCGTATCGATTTAGGTCTTGGCCGGGCTCCCGGCGGAATGCCGATGGCTTCGATGGCCCTCAGTGACGGGAAACACCGCGATGTCAACCGTTATCCTGAGCAAATCGATGAATTGCTGGGCTATCTGACAGATTCACTTCCGGATTCTCATCCTTACCAGGGGCTGACGGCAGCACCAAAGATCCGGACGATGCCTGAAGTATGGATGCTCGGGTCAAGCCCTTCAAGTGCAATGCTGGCTGCGCAAAAGGGTCTGCCTTACACTTTTGCTCAATTTATCAACGGTGAAGGCGGCCCTCAATATACGCAGGCATACCGCAACAACTTTGTCCCGTCCGACTATCTGGATAAACCGAAGAATACAGTCGCAGTCTTCACGATTTGTGCAGATACGGATGAAGAAGCGGAAAGAGTCGCTTCAAGTATTGATCTATCTCTGATCATGCTGGAACAGGGAATGAGCTCCAATGGAACCCCAAGCCCGGAAAAAGCAGCTGCCTATCAATACAGCCCATTCGAAATGGCACGGGTAAGGGAAAACCGAAAACGAATGATCGTTGGAAATCCTGAGAAAGTAAGAAGAGAAATCCTTCAGCTCAGCGAAGATTATCAAGCGGACGAAATCATGCTTGTCAGCATCACATACGACTTCAAAGATAAAATCAAATCATTCCAACTCATCGCGGAAGCACTGCTTTAAAGTCGAAAGGGACGGTCCTTTATTATACTAAGGACCGTCCCTTTTCTTATCTTTTCTCCAATGCAAGGATGAATGGAGGGTTATTCAGTTGGTTTACGAATTGATAGCGTAATACATGGACATAATTCTGGTCCAATTTTTCCACATAACGGAGCAGATAGTCCCTTTCAACGGCTCCTTCATGGTGACCATGGTAAATAACGAGGACCAGGATCCCCTCCGGTGCCATCATCTCAAGAATTTGATTGACTGCCGAGATGGTCGTCCTCGGACGGGTGACGATCGTTTTGTCCCCGCCGGGTAGATAACCAAGATTGAAGATCGCTCCTGTAATCTTCCCGTGATGAACGGGAGGGATGACATTCATTACCGTCTCATGCCCTTGCTGAAACAAGGTAACTCGATGGTCGAGTTCATGGGTGGCTAGCTGCTCTCTTGTATTTTGTACCGCATCCTCTTGGATATCAAAGCCATAAACCCGCCCGTTATCTCCGACGAGCTGAGCCAGATACAAAGTATCATTTCCGTTTCCCAGTGTGGCATCAATCGTGATATCGCCCGGATTTACTGCATTGTCCAAAAGTTTTCGGGCAAAAGGTAAAATTCGTTCCAGTTTCATGCTTTCACATCCACATTAAAATATTTTCCTTGCCAACTGTTTCGGCTTATTAATTCATGATCAATCGCGTTGAGTACATTCCACTTATTCACACTCCACATCGGTCCGATCATTAATTCGATGGGACCGTCTCCTGTAATCCGGTGGATGATCATTTCCGGCGGGATGATCTCTAATTGATCACAAACAAGTTTTACATATTGGTCAAAGTCCAGGAATTCAAGGAGTCCTTTTTCATATTGCTTGACCATTGGAGTGCCTTTCAATAAATGAAGAAGGTGGATTTTTATCCCCTGCACATCAAGTTTCGCTACTTCACGTGCAGTTTCCATCATCATTTCGGCATTTTCCAGTGGCAGCCCGTTAATAATATGAGAACATACCCGGATCCCATGTCTTCGAAGTTTTTTCACACCATCAACATAACATTGAAAGTCGTGTGCGCGATTGATTATCTTCGCCGTCTTCTCGTGAACGGTCTGAAGTCCAAGTTCCACCCACAGATAGGTGCGCTCATTGAGTTCGGCAAGATACTCGACAACATCATCAGGCAGGCAGTCAGGCCGGGTGGCGATCGAAAGTCCCACCACATCTTCCTGTTTTAAGACTGTCTCATATTTGTCACGCAAAACCTCAACGGGTGCATGGGTATTTGTGAATGCCTGGAAATAAGCCATATACTTGCCATCTTTCCATTTTCTGTGCATCTTCTCTTTACTCTCATTAAATTGTTTTTCCAACGGATCGACTCGGTCGCCTGCAAAATCACCTGATCCGGCTGCGCTGCAGAACGTACAACCCCCATGTGCGACGGTGCCGTCACGATTCGGGCAGTCGAAGCCGCCGTCGAGTGCCACTTTGAACACTTTATGCCCAAAATGACTGCGTAAATGGTAATTCCATGTATGATATCGCTTATTATCGGAAGCGAACGGAAACGAGTTTGCCTCTATGACAAACACCTCCTGTATTTTTCATATGATTATGTATAGTAACATTTGAAAAAAACGGTAATGAATTAAGCTCAATGTTATATCTTCACCGGAATGCAGCACAGCCCATCAAAAAGATTTTAACATGAATGGGAATGGGAATGTATCATGCCTGTTTAAATAGGTGAAGATTACCACTTTTGAATGTGTACCTCAGGTGAAAACTAATGAAGAAGAAGAGGGGGCAGAATCTCTTCTTCAGACAAAAGAAAAGAGAGCAGGAGGTAGTCGACATGGCAACAAGACAATCCGTTGAAGACTGTATCCAGAAATGTGAAGATGCCATTCGTTACGCTCACGAGCAATACAAATCAGGTATGGAGCAGGAGCATTATCACGATCAGGAATACACAAAAGCGATGCAGCAGATCGAAGAAGCGGTAAATGATGTCGCTGACCTGGCACACAGCGCTAATTCCCAGCAGCGTGAACAGCTGCACAGAATGAGACTTCAATTGCAAAGTCTTCAAAATGAGATGATTTTATTAGAACATGACCCGAATGTAGTAGGAGGAAAATTACATTGAAAAAACGTTCTAAACAAAATAATCCCGAACAGAAAACAAGAAGTGAGTTTCGTAATTTAGATACAGAATTCGGCGCTGAGCAAAACCCTGTCAAAACAGCCAAGAAAAGATACGAAAAGCAGGGCCAGCCTGTAAAATCCAATCAGAATAACGGAAAATGACATGAAAACCAGGTGCTTTTAAGTACCTGGTTTTTCTATTGACCGGGAGACGTGCTAGAAAAGGGCAGCTGCAATGAGAGGGATGAGTTACTGAGCAGTTGGGTGTTTAGTGGTTCCTGGCGGATACAAAAGGGGGTGATTGTGCCAGGCACAAATGAGGTGCATTGTTCCTGGCACCTCCCCTCTTCTTAACCCGATATAAGCATTCCTCACCCGATTAAAACCTTCCCTAAAAATTTTCAAAAATAATTCTTGCTCCCCCCTTGCAAAAGGAGTAAAATTCTTTTGGGACTCGAAATAAAAGGTGGAAAGGGAAGCTAAAAATGCCTAAATCACTATGGTTACTAGTTATCGGGATGATGGTGAATGTCACAGGTTCTTCCTTCCTGTGGCCGCTCAATACGATCTATCTGCATGAACATCTCGGTAAGACACTGACCGTTGCCGGGCTGGTTCTGATGGTCAATGCTGGTGCAAGTGTCATCGGGAATCTGATCGGTGGGATTCTTTTTGATAAATTAGGGGGATACCGCTCAATTTTACTGGGCATTATCATTACGCTCGCATCCCTGGTCGGTATGAATTTGTGGCAGGGATGGCCTTATTATGTTGTGTTTTTGACTCTTGTTGGTTTTGGTTCAGGGATCGTGTTTCCTTCTATGTATGCCATGGCTGGATCAGTCTGGCCGGAAGGAGGCAGGAAGGCGTTCAATTCTGTCTATGTTGCTCAAAATATCGGGGTGGCAGTGGGAGCTGCATTAGGCGGGTTAGTGGCATCCTTTTCCTTCAGTTATATATTCCTCGCAAATTTACTGATGTATGTTGTATTCTTTTTGATCGCGCTTATTGGCTACCGTGATATTTCAGCGGATTCGTCAAGGCAGACATCCGTTCTGAGTGAGAAGAAAGTAATCAGGAACAAAGCCAAGCTGACCGCACTTCTGATCATTTGTGCTGCCTATTTATTATGCTGGGTCGGTTATGTCCAGTGGCAGTCGACCATAGCAACCTACACACAGGAGATCAATATCAGTTTGAAACAGTACAGTCTGCTTTGGACCATCAATGGTGCATTGATTGTTCTCGCACAGCCTCTTTTATCAAAAATGATAAAGCGCTTTGAGGAGAATCTGAAGCTGCAGATCATACTGGGAACAATTATATTCATGGTTTCATTCGGCGTCGCTTCTGTATCGGATACATTTGAATGGTTTGCCATATCGATGATTATCCTGACAATCGGGGAAATGCTGATCTGGCCGGCCGTGCCGACGATCGCCAATTCACTCGCTCCTAAAGGCCGTGAAGGCTTCTATCAGGGAATTGTCAACAGTACGGCAACAGGGGGAAGGATGATCGGTCCATTCATCGGAGGGCTCCTGGTTGATGTGTTCAGCATCCAGGTCCTATTCATGACACTGATCGGATTTTTCATCGTATCTCTTGTGCTTTCAAGTATATATGATCGTCCATTAAGAAAGAGCTCAACATTACCATACCCTATACAAATAAAAAGCCAATGATCATCATTGGCTTTTGCTGTAAAAGAAAGAATAAAATTACTGCTTGAATTGTCCGGCGGCCAGCCCTCGAGGTCATAAGATAAATGGGCCAAGAAGGCAGAAAACGCCTCCCCGGCCCATTTATCTTATGCTTGTCGGGGCTGGGCGAGCCGCCTCCGCTTTTCTATTGTCCAGCTCCGGGGCTTAGAGGCACATGTCATAAGCCAAACCGACCAGGAAGGCAAAGAGCGCCTTCATGGCCGGTTCGTCTTATGCCACCCGCCTCTGGGCAAAACCCCTCCGCTTTTCTATTGTCCAGCTCCGGCGGCTAGAGGCTCGAGACATAAGCCATGCCATCCAAGAAGGCAAAGAACGCCTTCATGGCTGCCCTGTCTTATGCTTGTCGCCTCTGGGCGAGCCGCCTCCGCTTTTCTTTTTCAATATAAAAAGGGCTCCCATTTCCTATGGAAGCCCACTTGCAAAAAATTGAGGCGGATGATCAGCAAACTCCACATAGTCTGTTGCCATAAAGGCGTGATCACCGACTTACACAATTCAGCTCATCGCTTGTATAGAATAACACGGAAAGAATCCAAACGCAATATTTATTTTGTAAAGGTTGCCCGTTAAATGGGAGCAGTATGGTTTCCAAGCTGATATAGACCGTTACATATGTTCAAGAGAAAATGTTACTTTAATTCCCGTCTTCGGTCAGCCGCTCCGTCACTTTATCACATTCTGTTTATTTTGCAGCCAGTATTTGATGACGGGACCTTTGTTTCCAAACACAGGGTCCAGCTCCGGGAGAGGCACTCGTTTGATGTCGATCAAAACCTGCGGCCGCTCCTTTAGTGTACCTTCCTTCATATTATAATCGGCTCCGTCAGGGTAGGCGCCGACCACTTGGAAATCATGACTCGCGTTCAGCTTTTTATGGCCGGTGCCCGCAGGCAGCAGGACAACATTACCCTTCTGCAGCGTGATTTTCACACCTTTGCTGCCGCCGAGCTGGACGGTTGCTTCGCCCTCTTTGACCCCAAGCACCTCATGTGCATTGCTGTGATAATGGTGAAAATCATGAATGCCGTTCACCCAGCTGTTCCTCCAGCGATTTTGATGAAAGACCTTCTCCATATCTTCTGTATTTTTCACGGCATCCGGATAGATGAGAACAGGTATATCCGGATTGTTTGGAATGGTTCCGTCATCTTCCAAATAAAAGATCTTTAATCGATCCATTTCCATTGGGATTCCTCCTTTTGATTTTTATAAAAAGTTCCCGCAAAAAGCCATTTGTAAACTCGTTTTCGCCCTTTAAATTTGTCCTGGAAGTCCTGTTTGTTTTGAATTGATATGCTACTATAATTGTAAGAATATTTCTAATACGATGTTTCACGAGAGTAGGGGATTTTAGATGAGTAGTCTGTTGAAGAAAGTTTCTGTTGAAATGATTGAAATCATTTTGGAAAATGCCTTTGAATGGCTGGTTGTGGTAGACAATGATGGCAGGATCATCTACATCAATGAAAATTACTGTAAGTTCCTTGAAGTGGACCGGGAGAAAGCGATAGGCTCACATGTAACGAATGTCATCGAGAATACAAGGATGCATAAGGTCGTGGAAAGCGGGAATGAAGAAGTGGCCGACCTTCAGTATATAAAAGGAAATTATATGATTGCAAATCGTATTCCGATCGTTGTAGACGGAGAAGTGATCGGGGCTTTTGGAAGTGTAATCTTCCGCGATACCAGTGAATGGATGCAGATGAGTTCTCATGTGAAAAACATGATGTCAAAGATTCAAAGTTATATCCAGGATATTAATACAGGGGTGAAGTACAACCTGAATGACATCATCGGTACTTCCGAGGGGATCAAGGAGCTGAAGGATAAAGCACAGATGATCGCCCCGAGTGACATATCGATCCTGATCAGGGGGGAGAGCGGGACCGGTAAGGAATTATTTGCGCACAGCATTCATCAGCTTAGTGAAAGGAGCGGACAGCCTTTTATTAAAGTGAATTGTGCTGCCATCCCTGAGCAGCTGCTCGAGTCGGAATTATTCGGATATGAAGAAGGAGCCTTCACAGGTGCCAAAAAAGGAGGGAAGAAAGGAAAATTTCAGCTTGCGCATAAAGGAACCCTGTTTCTTGACGAAATCGGGGATATGCCTTTGAATATGCAGGCGAAACTTCTGAGGGTCCTGCAGGAAGGTGAAGTGGAAGCAGTCGGGGCTTCACGGGTGCACCAAGTGAACGTCAGGATCATTGCAGCTACCAACCGTCCCCTTGAAAAAATGATGGAAGAAAAAAGGTTCAGGAGTGATCTCTATTACAGAATCAATGTTGTTCCTTTCGTCATCCCGCCGCTGCGCGACAGGAAAGATGATATTGAGATGCTTGCGGATTTCTTCCTGGCAAAATCGATGAAATCATCCGGAAAAAGAATACAGGGATTCCAGCAGGAGGTATTGGATATCTTTACTTCTTACAGCTGGCCGGGAAATTTAAGGGAGCTTGAAAATGTGATCAATGCCTCCACCTACCTGTCAAATGAATACCAGATTTCATTGAGTTCCTTACCCCAATACATGAAGGCGGGCAATCTATACAATGTCGAGTCGAAGACATTGAAAGAAATCATCGAAGATACTGAGAAAAAAGTGTTGGAACAAAGCCTGAAAAAGTTTAAGGAAGATAAGCGGAAGATGGCATCGTCGCTCGGAATCAGCAAGTCGACAATGTATGAAAAATTAAATAAATATGATCTTATGGAATAGTCCAGATAATCGGAATAGAGTCCGGCTATCCGGACTATTTAATTTTTTACTTGTAATTATGTACAACGTGTGAATGGGTTCCTCTTTTGTCCGGATATCCGGACAAAAGAGGAACCCGTATACTGATTTTGTTAATTCTGAAAGTTGGCACAATAATTGCAAGTATAGTAAGTGTAAGAATCGTTTTAGAAAGGAGAAGGACAAATAGAAATGTAAATGATTTCAAAACGAGAGAAATATTATTGGAAAAAGGGGGAAAACAAGATGTTAAGTATGATTGGTCTCATTGGAGGACTTATATTATTAATCTTTTTAACAATGCGCGGAATGAATATTCTCATTGTCGGACCTATTTCCGCTTTGTTTGTTGCTGTATTGAGCGGAATGCCGCTATTTCCACAGCTTGCAGGTGAAGGGCAGGCGGATCTCGTCACCAACTATATGTCCGGTTTCACCAGCTTTGTTGCTGCCTGGTATTTAATGTTCTTACTTGGTGCGATATTCGGTAAGGTTATGGAAGATAGCGGAGCGGCGGACAGTGTATCGCGTTTCGTTGTAGATAAACTGGGTATGAAATATGCCGTCTTGGCAATCGTCGCAGCATGTGCGGTACTGACGTACGGGGGAGTAAGCCTTTTCGTTGTGGCATTCTCCGTCTATCCGATGGCACTGAGCTTATTTAAGCAGGCAGACTTGCCCCGCCGATTCATTCCGGCAGCGCTGGCTCTCGGATCTGTTACTTTCACCATGACCTCTGCGGGTTCACCTGAGATTCAAAACTGGATCCCCATCGAATATCTGGGGACGACACCTTATGCAGGCTGGGAAGTAAGCTTGATTGTGGCTGTCTTCATGGCAGTATTTGGTTACTGGTGGTTGAAGCGCATCATCAAGAAGGCGATCAATAAAGGGGAAAGGTTCCAATCGCGCGAAGAAGATCCGGTTATCGACGAAGGCCGTCCGCTGCCGAATCCGCTGATGGGATTGATCCCGCTTCTGATTGTGTTGATTCTTTCGTTCATTTTCCACGATTCAATGAAACAGTCTGCTTTGATCATTGCTTTGCTTGGTGGGGTAATCTCGACTTATCTATTAAATAGAAAGTTTTTCAAAGGCTTCTGGCCTGCTGTTTCAGAAGGGACAATCGGTGCGTTGATCGCGATCGGTAACACAGCCGCTGTAGTAGGATTTGGTGGAGTGGCAAAAGCCGTCCCTGCATTTGAAACCGCTGTCAATGTAATGACCAGCATCCCTGGTTCTCCATTGATCGGAGGCGCAATCGCGGTCAGTGTCATTGCCGGTATGACAGGATCTGCATCGGGAGGCCAGGCAATAGCACTTCCGCTGATTGCACCGCACTACATGGATATGGGTGTAAATCCGGAAGCGCTGCACAGGGTTGCAGCGATTTCTTCAGGTGCACTGGATTCACTGCCGCATAATGGCTATGTGGTGACCACGATCCGTTCGATCTGTAACGAGTCACATGGGGAAGCCTATGGAGCTGTCGGAGCAGTTACGGTCATCGTGCCATTGCTCGGGCTCGCCATAGCAATCATTTTATTCAGCTTAGGATTAGGCATTTAGGGAAGGAGTTTCATCATGGTTGAAAATAAGGTCGTATTTGTAACCGGCGCAGCACAGGGAATCGGTTTTGAAATTGGGAAAGAATTTGCTGCCAGCGGTTCAAAAGTTGTCCTGACGGATTTGAAAGAAGATGATGTACAGGAAGCTGCACTTTCTTTAAAAAAACAAGGCTATGAAGCACTCGGTATCCGCTGTGATGTAACATTGGAAGAGGACTTGAAAGAAGCAATCACCATGACGGTGAATCACTATGGCAGACTGGATGTCCTGATTAATAATGCGGGGCTTCAGTACGTGTCCCCGATTGAAGAGTTTCCGACTGAGAAATTTGAGTTGTTACTAAAAGTCATGCTTACTGCTCCATTCGTGGCGATCAAACATGTTTTGCCCATCATGAAAGAGCAGGGATCCGGCCGAATCATCAATATGGCTTCAATCAATGGATTAGTAGGTTTTGCAGGTAAGGCTGCCTATAACTCAGCGAAACATGGCGTGATCGGCCTTACGAAGGTGGCAGCCCTTGAAGCGGCCGCCCATGGTGTCACAGTGAATGCCGTCTGTCCTGGATATGTCGACACCCCATTGGTGCAGAATCAGCTTGGCGATCTGGCAAAAACGCGTAAAGTTCCTCTGGAGAAAGTATTGGAGGAAGTCATCTATCCACTAGTACCGCAGCAGAGGCTATTGGAAGTCAAAGAAATCGCAGACTACACCATATTCCTGTGCAGTGACGCAGCAAAGGGAGTGACCGGGCAGGCAGTGGTGCTGGATGGAGGATATACGATTCAGTAATGAGGTTTTTAGAAATGACCCTTTCCTGGTGGGGTCATTTCTTTTTTTTGAGAATAGGGATTTGTTGGTTTGGTGATGGGATGAGATGAGTTTATTGGGAGATGGGGATTTAGTCTGGGGTAGATGAGTGCGCCTTATTTGGGGAATTTTTGTACATGGTTCATTCTTTGAACAGGGATGTGTGTTTGAATTGAATAAGTATAAAAATGGTATTAATTGTTAAATGGCTGAATTAATATTGATTTTGGCAAGAATATTTGGGTTATCGGCAAAATTATGATACAAAGTGGCAAGATAAATTGCCATTCCGGCAAGAATATCATGCTGAACGGCAAGGTTGTCAGTTTCAGGGGGGATTTCTTTGATAGAGATTAGGAGAATTTCGATATTTATG
>NZ_JABMCR010000012.1 GCF_013179555.1 Bacillus haikouensis | reverse complement strand
CGGGACACGGGGAAGATGACTTCCTTGTAGGCAAGAAATACGGATTAGACGTATTATGCCCTGTTGACGATAAAGGAGTTATGACTTCCGAAGCTCCAGGATTTGAAGGTTTATTCTACGACAAGGCAAATAAGCCGATTACAGAGAAACTTGAGGGAGCCGGAGCATTATTGAAGCTTGACTTCATCACACACTCTTACCCGCATGATTGGCGCACAAAGAAACCGGTCATATTCAGAGCGACTGCTCAATGGTTCGCATCAATCGATAAATTCCGCGAGGACCTGCTTCAAGCAGTAAAGGATACGAAATGGGTACCAGGCTGGGGTGAAACACGTCTATTCAATATGGTAAGGGACCGAGGAGACTGGTGTATCTCAAGACAGCGCGCGTGGGGTGTGCCGATTCCGGTATTTTACGCCGAAAACGGTGAAGAAATCATTACAGATGAGACGATTGAGCATGTGTCTGCTTTATTCAGCGAGCACGGTTCGAACATCTGGTTTGAAAAGGAAGCGAAAGATTTACTGCCAGAAGGCTTTACTCATGAGGGAAGCCCGAATGGTCAGTTCACCAAAGAACAGGACATCATGGATGTGTGGTTTGACTCAGGTTCTTCACATCAGGCTGTATTGGAAGCACGGGACGACTTGCAGCGCCCGGCCGACCTTTACCTGGAAGGATCCGATCAGTATCGTGGATGGTTCAATTCATCCTTGACTACTGGAGTTGCAGTAACCGGGAAAGCACCGTACAGAGGCGTACTCAGTCATGGATTTGCACTTGACGGAGAAGGCAGAAAGATGAGTAAATCACTTGGAAACGTAGTTATCCCTGAAAAAGTCATGAAGCAGCTCGGTGCGGATATTCTTCGCCTTTGGGTAGCATCTGTCGACTATCAATCGGATGTCCGTGTATCTGACCCGATTTTAAAGCAAGTTGCAGAAGTGTATAGAAAAATCCGGAATACTTACCGCTTCCTATTGGGGAACCTGGCGGACTTTGATCCGAAATCAGATGCGGTTTCATACGAAAAGCTTCGTGAAGTCGATCAATTCATGTTAGTTAAATTGAATGACTTAGTGGAAAATGTAAAAAAATCGTACGATAATTATGAATTTGCAAGCATCTATCATGCCGTCAATAATTTCTGTACGCTTGACTTGAGTTCATTCTACCTTGATTTTGCGAAGGATGTTCTTTACATCGAAGCAAAAGATAATTATGAGCGCAGAGCAATGCAAACCGTCCTATATGAAGCATTGGTTGTTCTTACGAAAGTAATGTCACCGATCCTTTCCCATACTGCGGATGAGGTTTGGGCTCATATTCCAGGGGCAGTGGAAGAAAGTGTTCAATTAACAGATATGCCTGAGTCGAAGGAACTTCCTAATGCGAAAGCGTTAAAGGGGAAATGGAATTCGTTCCTGGAGTTGAGGGATGACGTATTGAAAGCTTTGGAAGAAGCCCGTAACCAAAAGCTGATCGGTAAGTCATTAACGGCAAAAGTGACACTGTATGTTAATGATGAAACAAAATCTTTATTGAATTCAATTTCTGAAGATCTTAAGCAGCTGTTCATTGTATCAGAAATTGAAATTGGCGGAAAGGTAAGTGAAGCACCGGAACAGGCTTTAACTGTCGGTCAAAACAGCATTGTTGTTGAAAAGGCACAAGGAGAAACTTGTGACCGCTGCTGGGTAGTCACATCAACAGTCGGCGAAGACAAAGACCATCCTTCCCTATGTACTAGATGTGCATCCGTCGTCAAAGAAAACTATTCTCACTTAGCATAACAATCAAGAAAGACTGGTCCGTTATTTAAGGACCAGTCTTTCTGTATATGCAGATAAAAAAGAAATCTTTAACATTTTTCAACAAATGGCTCTGTACCGTCATTGTGGAGCCCGATTCCATAATTACTATATCTTGCAAGACAAATTTTTTGACACTTACCTCCATACTAAGAGTGGAGGGATCAAGATGACATATGACCGATACACATCCATCATTCAAGAATTAACTGCATCCTTGGAAGAGCTAGAGGCAAGTCAATCTCAACATCCTTTAATACAGCATTATATAAATCAGGAAATTTCAGACGTAAGGCATGCACTCCAGCTTGCGGATCAGAACCGGTTTGGACTGTGTGAAATGAGCGGAGAAGAAATTCCATTTGATCTGATTAAAATGAACCCGACGCTTACCTCATTAACAGAAGCAAATGAATGGAAACGTTACGGTAAAATCCAAATGGGTTCTGGCAATTTTAAAGACATTCTTTCATAAAAGGCTTGAGATTAAGTGTCTTTATTCAACTGTTTATGCTAAAATGCAAAGGTAATCATTTCTTACGATGTGGAGGTTGCCTTTGTGTTTTATTATTTATTGGCTTTGGTTGTAATAGGATTGGATCAACTGACGAAATGGTTGGTTGTGAAGAAGATGACAGAAGGGGAAAGCATAGAAATCATTGAAAATCTTTTCTATTTGACTTCTCATCGAAATCAAGGTGCAGCATGGGGAATACTCCAGGGACAAATGTGGTTTTTTTACATTATTACGATAGTAGTGATTGTAGGTATTGTGTATTATATGCAAGTCCATGCAAAAGGGCAGTCGTTATTTAGTATAAGCTTGGCTTTTATGCTTGGTGGAGCGATTGGAAACTTTATTGACCGCGTCTTTCGGAAAGAAGTTGTCGATTTTTTAAATACATATATTTTTTCCTATGATTTCCCGATTTTCAATATTGCCGATGCATCATTGACCATCGGGGTAGTGCTATTAATCATTTATATGTATCTGGACGAACGAAAAGCAAAGAAGGAGAAACAGAATGGAAGTAATTCAGCACATCATACAACAGAATGAGCAGGGCGAACGAATTGATAAGATAGTAAGCGGATTGAATAAAGAATGGTCACGTTCACAAGTTCAGCAATGGATTAAAGAAGGACATATTAAAGTGAATGATGAGGAAGTTAAACCAAACTATAAATGTCCTTTGGAGTCGACGATCACTGTCACGATTCCAGAGCCGGAAGAATTGGATGTCGAACCGGAGAATCTTCATCTTGATATCTCTTATGAAGATGCGGATGTAGTTGTTGTGAATAAGCCGAAAGGGATGGTTGTACATCCGGCACCTGGTCATTATTCAGGTACGATGGTGAATGGACTTATGTATCATTGTAAAGACCTGTCAGGCATCAATGGTGTACTAAGACCCGGAATCGTTCACCGAATCGATAAAGATACATCAGGTTTATTGATGGTAGCTAAAAATGATTTGGCACATGAACACCTGGTCAATCAGCTTGTTGAAAAGACTGTTACCAGGAAATACACCGCTGTCGTTCACGGATTGATCCCCCATGAATACGGCACGATCGATGCACCGATCGGGCGTGATCCTAAAGACCGTCAAAGTATGACCGTTGTTGATAATGGGAAAAATGCAGTTACGCATTTTAAAGTACTGGAACGATTCAAGGATTTTACTTTAGTACAATGCGAATTGGAAACAGGACGTACCCATCAGATACGTGTTCATATGAAGTATATCGGTTATCCGCTTGCAGGAGACCCTAAATATGGCCCCCGTAAAACATTGAGCCTCAATGGACAGGCTCTTCATGCAGGCGTATTGGGCTTCAATCACCCGCGAACGAATGAATATATGGAATTCGAGGCCGAGCCGCCACAGGAATTCAAAGAGTTGATATCACAGCTTAAAAATAAGCATTGACAAAACAAACAACAACCTGTACTATTTAGTTAATTGAATAATACCTTTAATACGGTCCCGTGAGGCTGAGAAGGAGCAATGTACGACCATTCGACTGGCGTGCAATGATTATTAACGATAAGTCTGCCCTCTCATCCAAACGGTGAGAGGGATTTTTTATTGGAAAATAGATGCGGAGAGAGGTGCAGAAATGACAAAGAAAGCTACAGTGTTAGATCAGCCAGCCATACGGAGAGCTCTTACGCGTATCGCTCACGAAATCATCGAGCGGAATAAAGGAATCCAAGACTGTGTCCTGGTCGGTATCAAAACACGGGGAATCTATATTGCCAATCGACTGGCTGAACGCATTTACGATATCGAAGGAGAAGAAATTCCTGTAGGTGAAATTGACATTACGCTGTACAGGGATGATCTCAGCAAAAAGACTGCCGATAATGAGCCGGAAGTCAAAGGCTCTGATTTACCGGTGGACATTACAAATAAAAAAGTCATCCTGGTTGATGACGTATTATTTACAGGAAGAACGGTGCGTGCAGGATTGGATGCACTAATGGATATCGGCCGTCCGAGTCAAATCCAGCTGGCTGTCCTGGTGGACAGAGGTCATCGTGAACTGCCTGTACGGGCTGACTATGTGGGAAAGAACGTCCCTACATCAAGCTCAGAGAAGATCATGGTCACCCTTACAGAAGTAGATGGGGAAGAACAAGTAACGATACACGAAAAAGAATAATAGAGATTCCTTTTAAGATTAGTCCCGTGAGGCTGACAAAGGATGGGTGGCAGAAGTGTACCTTATTATACCCTCTTTGTATCCTCATGGGCAAAGAGGGTATTTTTTTGTGAAAATCAACAGGTTTGAAGGAGGAACAAGTGATGAATGAAAATCAAAACATCGTGTTGGATGTAGAAGAAAGACCGAACCTTGGAAAATGGATTACATTGAGCATACAGCATCTTTTTGCGATGTTTGGAGCTACGGTTCTGGTTCCGTTCCTGGTTGGATTGAGTCCCGGTGTCGCACTCATATCAAGTGGATTGGGAACATTGGCATACCTGCTCATTACGAAAGGCAGAATACCTGCCTACTTAGGTTCATCCTTCGCCTTTATCGCTCCAATCCTGGCAGCCAAAAGCTTCGGAGGTCCTGAAGCGGCAATGATGGGCAGCTTCCTGGCTGGACTTGTCTACGGCATTGTTGCCCTGCTTATATCAAAACTGGGATTAAAGTGGCTAATGCGCATCCTGCCGCCAATCGTTGTCGGACCGGTGATTATGGTAATCGGTCTTGGGCTGGCAGGAACGGCAGTAAATATGGCGATGTATGAGAATCCTGGAGCTGAAAATCTCGAGTACAGCAGCACTCACTTCATGGTGGCACTGGCTACACTTGCAATCACCGTCATCTGCTCGATATATTTCAAGGGATTTCTTGGAATGGTACCGATTCTTGCAGGGATCTTTGGAGGCTACATCATTGCAGCATTTGCCGGACTGGTTGACTTTCAAAAAGTGATCGATGCCCCTGTCTTCCAGATGCCTGACTTCTTCATACCTTTTGTGAACTATACACCGGTCTTCTCTTGGGAGATTGTATCGATCATGGTGCCGATTGCCCTCGTAACCCTGGCAGAACATACTGGGGATCAGATGGTATTAAGCAAAGTGGTCGGACGGAATTTCATAGAAAAACCGGGACTGCATCGTTCGATTCTCGGTGACGGGGTTGCAACTGTGATTGCTTCCTTATTAGGAGGTCCCCCTAATACCACTTATGGTGAAAATATTGGAGTGTTGGCGATAACGCGGGTCTTCAGTGTATTCGTTATAGCGGGGGCAGCAGTTCTTGCCATCACATTCGGTTTCATCGGTAAAATAACAGCTTTGATCAGCTCCATTCCATCAGCTGTGATGGGCGGCGTATCCATCCTCCTGTTCGGCATCATTGCTTCAAGCGGACTACGCATGCTGATTGATAATAAAGTGGATCTTGGCAACAAACGAAATCTCATCATATCTTCAGTCATCCTTGTAATAGGGGTTGGCGGTGCATTTGTGAAGGTGAGTGACGAGGTTTCATTATCCGGAATGGCACTTGCTGCGATTGTTGGGGTAGTACTCAATTTGGTACTGCCTGGCAGAAAGGAAAGTGAAGGAAGTAATAATCTTTTTGAAGAAGATCATCCTCACAAAAATGAAGTTGCATAGAAACACCTTTTAAGTGAGTCCAGAGAGTCTACAAGGGTGAAAGTGAACTAGACAGTGGGAACGTTTCTCACATGTCTTCTGAAGTATGTTCAAACCACCCTGGAAATTGTTGCAGGGTGGTTTTTTTATAGGGAGGTCTGCATGATGAAAGACTTGTTGACAATGAATGAATTATCATATGAAGAAATACATGAAATCCTCGACCAGGCAGAACGGTTTAAGCAGGGAGAAACGTGGGGGCAAGGTTCAGATAGATATGTTGCAAACCTGTTCTTTGAAGCAAGTACCCGGACGAAATGCAGTTTCGAAATGGCAGAAAGAAAGTTAGGTTTGCAGGTCATTCCATTTGAAGCACATTCTTCGAGTGTCCAAAAAGGGGAGTCCCTTTATGACACCGTACGGACCCTCGAAGCGATCGGGGTTGAAACTGTAGTCATACGACATACGCTTGAAAGGTATTTTGATGAACTTTCAGGTTTGAAGACGAGAGTGATCAACGGTGGTGATGGATGCGGCAATCATCCTACACAATGTTTACTGGACCTGCTGACCATACGACAAGAATTTGGTGGATTTGAAAATCTTCAAGTAGCAATCATTGGAGACATTGCTCACAGCCGTGTAGCGCGTTCTAATGCAGAAGCATTGACAAAGCTCGGTGCAGAAGTTGTGTTCTCCGGGCCGCGAGAGTGGTTCCCTCCGCAGTTCCAGGGGCAGTATATGTCTGTTGATGAGAGTGTCGCCACATCGGATGCGGTAATGCTTTTAAGGATCCAGCATGAACGACACCAAAGCACATCCAGTCTCACAAAAGGTGAATACCATGAAAGCTACGGGCTTACCGTCAGCAGAAAAGAGAGAATGAAAAGTGAAAGCATCATCCTTCATCCGGCACCTGTCAATCGTGGCGTAGAAATTGCCGATTCGTTAGTGGAATCCGGTAAATCGAGGATATTCAAGCAGATGGAAAATGGAGTATATGTAAGGATGGCGGTTTTGAAAAGGGCACTTGAAAACAACTAACAGGGGGATTTTTAGATGAACTGGTTAATCAGAAATGCAAGTATCTTAAATAATAACGGTGAACTTGAGACAATTGATCTTAAGATTCAAGGAAATAAAATCACCGAAATGGGAGTAAATCTGGATAATACCGATCATCAGGAGTTCCAGGCGGATGGACGATTGGTTTCCCCGGGATTTGTTGATCTCCATGTACATTTGAGAGAACCGGGCGGAGAGCACAAAGAAACGATAGAAACAGGAACGAAATCTGCTGCTAAGGGTGGTTTCACGACCATTGCAGCGATGCCCAATACAAGACCGGTACCCGATTCGGCAGAAACACTGAAGTCCTTAAATGAAAGGATTACTGAAACAGGAAGCATTCGTGTATTACCTTACGCGGCGATCACCGAGAGACAAATAGGGAAGCAGCTGAATGACCTGTCATCCTTAAAGGAAAATGGAGCATTTGCATTTACGGATGACGGAGTAGGCGTTCAATCCGCTGGCATGATGCTTGAAGCAATGAAGAAGGCGGCTGCGATCGATGCATCGATAGTGGCTCACTGTGAAGAGAACACATTGATTAATAAGGGATCGGTCCATGAAGGAACATTTTCTGAAATGCACGATATCGCCGGTATCCCTTCGGTTTGTGAAGCCGTACATATAGCACGGGATGTGCTGTTGGCTGAAGCCGCAGGTGTTCATTACCATGTATGTCACATATCGACGAAGGAATCAGTAAGAGTGGTCAGAGACGCAAAAAATGCAGGGATCAACGTAACCGCGGAAGTCACACCTCACCATCTCCTTTTGTGTGAAGATGATATACCCGGTCTTGATTCAAATTTCAAGATGAACCCGCCGCTCCGAGGTAAACAAGACAGAGAGGCATTGATAGAAGGCTTGCTCGATGGAACGATTGATTTCATCGCAACCGATCATGCTCCTCATACAGAAGCTGAAAAGTCTGAAGGAATGCAGCTTGCACCATTTGGAATCGTCGGTCTCGAAACCGCCTTTCCGCTGCTCTATACACACTTTGTTGAAAAAGGGACATTTACTTTGAAGCAGTTGATCGACTGGATGACGAGTAAACCAAGTACTGCGTTTAATCTTCCATTTGGACGACTGGAAGTAGGGGGAGATGCAGATCTAACCCTGATTGATTTGAAAAGGGAACAGGCAATTGATCCACAAGGATTTTTATCAAAAGGGAAGAACACACCATTCAACGGCTGGGAGTGCAAAGGCTGGCCGGCAGCTACATTTTATCAAGGATCCCTTGTATGGAATGAAGGAGGAAATGAAGGATGAAAAGACAACTAATATTAGATGATGGGACAGTTTTCATTGGTGAAGGTTTTGGTGCAAATAAGGAATCTGTCGGAGAAGTTGTATTTAATACAAGTATGACAGGCTATCAGGAAATTCTTTCGGATCCATCTTATTGCGGACAGCTGGTTACGCTAACGTATCCATTGGTAGGGAATTATGGTATAAATCGCGATGATTTCGAATCAATCACTCCGGCGATTAAAGCCTTCATCGTGAGGGAAGTGGCAGACTTCGCTTCAAATTGGAGAAATGAGTCGACGTTGGATGAGTTATTGAAAGTAAAAGGGATTCCAGGAATAACAGGAATCGATACAAGAAAATTAACACGCATTATTCGGCAGCACGGAGCGATGAAAGGAATCATTTGTTCTGCAGAATTGGAAGCGGAATCTGTCCTTGAAACGCTGCATGAGACCACTTTGAGAAGAGATCAAGTAAACCAGGTATCAACAAAAACAGCTTATGCAAGTCCCGGTAGAGGATTTAGAGTAGTCCTAATGGATTTTGGAATGAAACATGGAATATTAAGGGAGCTGAATAAACGGAATTGCGACGTGATAGTTGTTCCTTTTGATACATCAGCAGAAGAGATCCGCAGGATGCAGCCGGATGGCATCATGCTGTCGAATGGACCCGGAGATCCAAAAGATGTACCTCAGGCGATTGAAACCATCAAGACATTGATCGGTGAAATTCCTCTATTCGGAATCTGCCTGGGTCATCAATTATTCGCCCTGGCATGCGGGGGGGATTCTTTCAAGATGAAATTTGGACACCGCGGAGGGAACCATCCGGTGAAAGACTTACAGACAGGGAAAGTAGCCTTGACTTCTCAAAACCACGGCTATGCAGTAGACGAAAATTCCCTGGCCGGAACAAGGCTTAAGGTCACCCATATTGCCATCAATGATGGAACTGTGGAAGGATTGAAGCATCTTGATTATCCTGCATTCACGGTTCAATATCATCCGGAAGCATCACCAGGTCCGGAGGATTCAAATTATTTATTCGATGATTTCCTTAAATTAATGGAAGATGAGAAAAGAAAGGAGCTTCAACATGCCTAAACGTACAGATATAAAAAGCATCTTGGTAATTGGAAGCGGACCGATCATTATAGGACAAGCAGCGGAATTCGACTATGCAGGAACCCAGGCTTGTATCGCACTTAAAGAAGAGGGCTACCGCGTCATTCTGGTAAATTCAAATCCGGCCACGATCATGACAGACGCTGAAATGGCAGACAAAGTGTACATTGAGCCGCTGACTCTCGAATTTGTGAGCAGGATCATACGTAAAGAGCGCCCGGATGCCTTACTGCCGACTTTGGGAGGGCAAACCGGCTTGAATCTGGCTGTTGAGCTCTCCAAATCCGGGGTGTTAGAAGAGTGCGGAGTTGAAATACTGGGAACAAAACTATCTGCCATCGAAAAAGCGGAAGACCGAGACTTGTTTAGAAGCCTGATGAATGAACTTAATGAACCAGTGCCAGAAAGCGAGATCATACACAATGTGGACGAAGCTTTTCATTTTGTGGACGGGGTTGGCTTCCCGGTGATTGTAAGACCAGCTTATACCCTTGGGGGGACAGGCGGTGGAATCTGTCACAATGAAGAAGAATTGATTGAAATTGTAACCTCAGGATTGAAATACAGCCCGGTCACACAATGTCTCCTTGAGAAGAGCATCGCAGGGTTCAAGGAAATTGAGTATGAAGTCATGAGAGACGCAGCGGATAATGCAATCGTGGTGTGTAACATGGAAAACATCGATCCAGTTGGAATTCATACCGGGGATTCGATTGTAGTTGCTCCGAGCCAGACTTTAAGCGACAGAGAATATCAAATGCTCCGGAATACCAGCTTGAAGATCATCCGTGCATTAGGGATAGAAGGGGGCTGTAATGTTCAGCTTGCATTGGATCCCGACAGCTTTCAGTATTACATTATCGAAGTGAATCCGAGGGTCAGCCGATCATCTGCACTAGCATCGAAAGCAACAGGCTATCCGATTGCGAAACTGGCCGCGAAGATTGCAGTTGGCCTTACATTGGATGAAATGATGAACCCTGTAACCGGGAAAACATATGCTGCTTTTGAACCTGCACTTGATTATGTCGTAACGAAAATCCCGCGCTGGCCATTTGACAAATTTGAAGCTGCAAAACGCAACCTTGGAACTCAAATGAAGGCAACAGGTGAAGTTATGGCAATCGGAAGGACGTTCGAGGAATCCCTGTTGAAAGCAATTCGTTCTTTAGAGAGCAATACGTATCACATGGAATTGAGCGATGCTGAGCAGATGACAGATCAGTGGATTGAGAAAAGAATACGAAAAGCAGGGGATGAGCGGCTCTTCTATGTCGGTGAAGCTCTGAGAAGAGGCGTGACAATCGAAACGATACATGATTGGAGCAAGATCGACCTATTCTTCCTTTATAAAATGAATAGAATTGTAGAGTTTGAAAAAGATTTAAGGGATTTACCATTCAACATCGAACTTGGGCAAAAAGCTAAGCGTCTTGGCTTCTCTGATATTACTCTTGCCAATCTGTGGGGAAGTACAGAATATGAAGTCTATCAGTGGAGAAAAGAAAATAGTCTGATCCCGGTTTATAAAATGGTCGATACATGTGCTGCCGAGTTTGAATCTGAAACCCCATATTTCTACGGGACTTACGAGGATGAAAATGAATCCAGGGTCACCGACAGGGAAAGCGTCATTGTACTGGGTTCAGGCCCTATCCGGATTGGACAGGGAGTGGAATTTGATTATGCTACCGTTCATTCCGTCTGGGCTATCAAAGAAGCAGGATATGAAGCGATCATCGTGAATAACAACCCTGAAACCGTCTCTACGGATTTTAGTATTTCAGATAAGTTATATTTCGAACCGCTCACTGTCGAGGATGTGATGCACATCATAGATTTGGAAAAACCAAAAGGTGTTGTCGTACAGTTTGGAGGACAGACTGCCATCAACCTCGCTGAAGAACTGGTTAAAAGGGGTGTCACGATTCTTGGTACTTCACTTGAGGATCTGGATCGGGCAGAAAATCGTGACAAATTCGAGCATACTCTCAACGAACTGGGAATCCCTCAGCCAAAAGGGAAAACTGCCGTGTCAGTTGAAGGGGCGCTTGAAATAGCGGAATCAATCGGTTATCCCGTTCTTGTAAGGCCGTCTTATGTACTCGGCGGCAGGGCGATGGAAATCGTTTATAGAAAAGAAGAACTCCTTCAATACATGGAGAATGCAGTAAAAGTAAATCCCCAGCACCCTGTGCTGATCGATCGATATCTAATAGGGAAAGAAATTGAAGTAGATGCGATTTCAGATGGTGTCGACGTCGTTGTCCCTGGAATTATGGAGCATATCGAACGGGCTGGAGTCCATTCAGGAGATTCAATCGCAGTGTATCCTCCACAGCAGCTTACCGGAGAACAGAAAGAAATCTTAGTAGATTACACTGCCCGCCTGGCAAAAGGGCTGAATATTATCGGACTGCTCAATATTCAATATGTGATCTCAAAAGGTGAGATCTATGTCCTGGAGGTGAATCCGCGCTCAAGCCGGACGGTGCCATTCATCAGTAAGATAACAAATATTCCGATGGCGAATATGGCAACGAAAGCAATCCTTGGAATCTCGCTTTCGGAGCAAGGGTACGAATCGGGATTAATACCTGAAAAGCAGGGAGTATATGTAAAGGTTCCAGTCTTCTCTTTCGCAAAGCTTAGAAGAGTCGACATCACTTTGGGACCTGAAATGAAATCCACCGGTGAAGTCATGGGCAAAGACCTTACGCTTGAGAAAGCTCTTTACAAAGGAATGGTGGCTGCCGGCATGGAAATGAAAGAGCACGGTTCAGTCCTTATGACGGTTGCCGATAAGGACAAAGATGAAGCGGTACTACTGGCCAAACGGTTCGTGAACATCGGGTATCAAATCCTTGCTACTAAAGGAACAGGAGAGCAATTGATGAAGGAAGGAATAGCTGTTCGGGAGGTGGATAAGATTGGATCAGAAGGCCCGACACTTCTTGATATCATTCAAAGTGGAGAAACTCAGCTTGTCATCAATACATTGACAAAAGGAAAACAGCCTGCTCGCGACGGTTTCAGAATCCGAAGAGAATCAGTTGAAAATGGAGTACCTTGTCTCACATCTCTGGATACAGCCGAGGCGCTGTTACGTGTAATAGAATCAATGACATTCTCTGCAGAGGCCCTTCCCTCTCAACCTGTGAATAGAGAGGTGCTTCATCAATGATTGTAAATGAACGGATGAAGGTCGTTTCCCATGAAAGAATCGCAACGAATATCTTTGAATTGATCCTTCAAGGTGATTTAGTGAATGAAATCAAAGCTCCGGGACAATTTGTCCATGTGAAAACCGGAACAGGGATTGACCCATTATTGCGGAGACCGATTTCCATTGCTGCACAGGATCAAGAAAATCAAACGATGACCTTGATCTACCGTGCAGAAGGAAAAGGTACAAAACTTCTTTCAGCAGTAAATATAGGGGAAATGGTTGACATACTTGGACCTCTTGGGAACGGGTTTACCGTAGAGGAAGGTAAAGGCAGGACTGCTTTACTGGTTGGCGGGGGAATCGGTGTTCCTCCCCTCTACGGTCTTTCCAAACAGTTGACAGAGCATGGCTGGACGGTGAAACACATCCTTGGATTTCAGGATGAGTCTGCCAGTTTTTATGAAGAACAATTTACAAAGCTGGGTGAAACGTATCTTGCCACAGTGGATGGTTCCAAGGGTACACATGGATTTGTCACGGATGTCATCCAATCTGAAACGCCGCAATTTGATGAGTATTTTTCATGCGGACCAACCCCTATGCTGAAAGCATTACAGACCAAATTGGAAGAGAAAAAAGGCTTCATCTCCTTAGAGGAGCGAATGGGCTGCGGGATAGGCGCCTGTTTTGCTTGTGTATGTCACAAGCAGGATGATCCTTTAGGAACAAGTTATGTGAAAATATGCAGTGATGGACCCGTATTTCCTGCAGGGGTGGTGCAAATATGAAGAGATTACAAGTTGAATTACCAGGACTATCGCTGAAAAATCCTATCATGCCGGCCTCTGGCTGTTTCGGGTTTGGCCGTGAGTACAGTCAATTTTATGATTTGAGTGAACTTGGCGCAATCATGATAAAAGCAACAACCGATGAAGCACGATTTGGAAACCCCACTCCCCGAGTTGCAGAGACAAATGGCGGAATGCTGAATGCGATCGGGCTGCAAAACCCCGGACTGAAAGGGGTAATCGAAAATGAACTGCCGTGGCTTTCCCGTTTCGATGTTCCCATCATTGCAAATGTCGCAGGATCACAGATGGAGGATTATGTGGAAGTGGCAAAAGAGATTTCTAAAGCCTCCAATGTTAAAGCACTGGAGCTGAATATTTCCTGCCCGAATGTTAAAACTGGCGGGATTGCTTTCGGAACCATACCGGAAGTAGCCCAGGAATTAACGAAAAGAGTCAAACAAGTGTCAGATGTTCCGCTTTATGTAAAGCTTTCACCTAATGTATCCAATATTGTGGAAATGGCCAAAGCGGTTGAGGCTGGAGGAGCGGGCGGACTTACGATGATCAACACGCTCCTCGGAATGAGGCTGGATATGAAAACCGGAAAACCGGTCCTCGCCAATAAATCAGGAGGCTTATCAGGTCCTGCCATCAAACCGGTCGCAATCCGTATGATCTATGAGGTAAGTCAGGCGGTGGAGCTGCCTATTATCGGTATGGGCGGTGTTCAATCGGCTGAAGACGTCATCGAATACTTTTACGCAGGCGCAAGTGCTGTTGCAGTCGGCACTGCAAACTTCGTAGATCCATTTGTGTGTCAAAAGATCATTAAAGAGTTACCGGAATTGCTAGATGAATTGGGAGCAGAGCACATTACGGAATTGACAGGAAGGAGCTGGGGAAAGAATGAATCAAAAGCCATATATAGCTCTTGATTTTCCTACGTGGGAAGATACTTCATCATTCCTGGATTTATTCACTGAAGGTTTAAATGTAAAAGTGGGTATGGAATTATACCTTCAAAACGGACCGGTGATCATCGAAAAGCTTCTGAATAAAGATCACCGCATATTTTTGGACTTGAAACTTCACGACATTCCAAATACTGTATTTGGTGCAGTCAAAGGCCTTGCTCAATACGACCTCGAACTTCTGAACGTGCATGCTGCAGGGGGAAGACTGATGATGGAAAGGGCTATGGAAGCTTTACGTGCCGGTTCATCAACGAAACAGCCCCGCACAAAATGTATCGCTGTGACTCAATTAACATCAACGACAGAGTCCCAAATGCAAACAGAACAGCTGATTCAGCATTCCATCAATGATTCAGTCATGCACTATGCTTCACTTGCCAGGGATGCAGGACTTGACGGAGTCGTTTGCTCACCGCATGAAGCTGCGTTGGTCAGAGAAAAATGCGGAGAAGATTTTCTGAGAGTGACTCCGGGGATCAGACTAAAGGATGATGATAAGGGGGATCAACAAAGAATTACTACCCCGGGAAAAGCTAAAGATTCGGGTTCTTCCTTGATCGTTGTGGGAAGAAGCATTACAAAAGCACCGAATCCGGTACGTGCATATGAAGAAGTGGTAAAAGAATGGGAGGGTATTAAATGAAACGGGAAATTGCCAACAAACTATTGGATATTGAAGCAGTATTTTTAAACCCGCGGGAGCCATTTACTTGGTCGTCCGGGATCAAGTCGCCGATTTATTGTGATAACCGCTTGACCATGTCGTATCCTGCCGTGCGAAATGACATTTCGAGTGGCATGGCAGAGATCATCAGGAAGCACTTTTCTGATGTCGAAGTGATTGCCGGAACAGCGACAGCGGGGATTCCACATGCAGCATGGGTAAGTGAAAAATTAAACCTGCCAATGTGTTATGTACGTTCCAAAGCGAAAGCACATGGTAAAGGGAATCAAATAGAAGGAAAGGTGACGGCTGGTCAAAAAGTTGTCGTAATTGAAGACCTGATTTCAACAGGAGGAAGCTGTATAACTGCTGTAGATGCACTGAGAGAAGCAGGTTGTGACGTACTGGGAGTCGTTGCGATCTTCACATACGAACTTGAAAAAGGTAAGAAGATGATGGAAGAACATAAAATATCAGCATATACGCTTTCCGATTATACGAGTTTATTGGAGGTGGCTGTCGAGAACGGCATTGTTCAAGCGGAAGATATAGAACAATTGAAAAGATGGAGGGAAAATCCAGAAGAATGGGATGTATAGAAGAAAGCAGCTCGTAGTTGAGTTGCTTTTTGTTTTGGCTATTTATCTTACCCTGATGATAAAGAAGTTATGCTCTGAAAAAAGCACATTCACAGATAGATGCTGGAATGTGCTTACCCATTTATTCAATTTTTAAGTGATCGCACTAAATCAAGATCAGGTGTGACATAGACTGTCTGCTGCCCTTCGTAAATGACAAATCCAGGTTTGGCGCCTTTAGGCTTTTTAACCTGTCTGACGACTGTGAAATCGACGGGGACAGAACTGGATTCCCTTGCTTTGCTGAAGTAGGCCGCGATGTTGGCCGCTTCTTTAATGGTTTGGTCTGACGGGTCGCTGCTTTTGATGACCACATGAGAACCCGGTATATCTTTCGTGTGAAGCCATATATCGTCTTTAGAGGCCGCTTTATTTGTTAAATAGTCATTTTGTTTATTGTTTTTCCCTACTAAGATATGTGTACCGTCGCTCGAAGTGTAGTTTTCAAGTGAGGGCTTGACATTCGTTTTTTTCTTTTTTGACTGTTTCCGAACTTTAAGATAACCCTCTTCCTCTAATTCTTCACGTATTTCCTCTACATCTTTTGTGGATGCCGATTCAAGTTGCTGCATTAATTGCTCCAGGTAGATGATTTCTTCTTCTGCCTTTTTAATCTGTTCGATTACGATCTTTATCGCATTTTTTGCTTTCTGGTAACGTGAGAAATAATGTTGTGCATTCTCAGAAGGTGATTTCTGGGAGTTGAGAGGAATTGTTACGCTTCCTCCCTCCTCATCATAGTAATTCATGACGCTTACCTCGTTCATGCCTCTCTCCACTGCATATAGATTTGAAGTGAGGAGTTCCCCCAATAGTTGAAAACGATCAGCCTGCCTGGCATCATCAAGTGTGTGTTTTAGTTTCTCGATTTTATTTTCATTTTTATCTCTTTCGTTCCGGATGAACCTCTCCAGGTCGTTGCCTTGTTGTTTCACCCTGTCTCTTGCAGCTTTCTGGTAAAAGAAGCGGTCCAGTAATTCACTCAGGGACGGGAATGAAAGTTTTTCTCCCTCAGCATGTTCAAGCTCGAACCAGTAGAAAATCTCCTTTTCTCCTATAGTAAGAGTGGGTGATATCCGGTTTTCCCTCGCAAGCGAAATCAGTTCCAGAAATGAATGTGCAAGTGCAGTTTGTTTACCAAGCCCTGCACGATGAAGGACTTCTTTAGCAAATAAGGGAGAGATGCCGGAGAATGACTGTACAATCTGTTTGTCCATTTTTCCTGAATTGAAGTCCAGTGCTCTAAGGACATCTTCCACCGATGCTTCAAATGGATTCCGCTTATCTTGCTGTGGAGGAAAAACATACTCATGTCCCGGCAATACGGTACGATGGGTATTCATACTCGGGGAAATATGTTTGATGCTGTCCAGAATCATATTTCTTTCTTTATCGACTAAAATAATATTGCTGTGTCTGCCCATCACTTCGATGATCAGCTGTTTATAGGAAACATCACCTATTTCATTCCTGCCCTTTACTTCGAAAATAATCATCCGGTCGAGATCCGATTGTCTGATATCTTCAATAATATATCCTTCCAGGTGTTTGCGAAGGAGCATGCAGAACATCGGAGGGACTGAAGGATTCTCGTAATCCTCATTCGTTAACTGCACTCTGGAATAACTGGGATGTGCGGATAAGAGCAGTTTATGGTTCTTTCCATTCGCACGGATGATTAACATAATTTCATTTTTATAAGGCTGATGAATCTTATTGATTCTGCCGTTCATTATTTTTTCTTTTAATTCTAAAGTCATAGCTCTAGTAAACATTCCATCAAATGACATAACTAACATCCTCTTCAATACGTATTTTATATATTCTCTTGAAAATAGCTTTTTTTAATATAGAAATGAAAAATTATCGTTGTCGTTTCTTGCCGCTGCAGGCACTTGCATTTCGCGGGGGAAGTCAAACCGGAGACAATTCCCTTCCGCTTCAATTCACTCTGTATTTTACAATAAGAATAAAGTGACAACCCCTATTAAGATATTATTTTACTTCTATTTCGTTTAACTTTCCTATCCACTTAAATTTTTGCGCTTTATTATAGCTTAATCTTGATTTCTGAACGTCTCAACCAACAGCGGTGTTTAAAATAGGAGCATTGATTGAGACTTCGGCAAAGATTAATTACCCAAAACATATTTAAATCATATCATTTTTTGGGACGAGTCTGAATAAGAATGCTAAGAGAAGATCAACTTTTCGTTATTGTAGGAGGAGAGTGAAATGGTTCCATGAAATTTCATGAGATGAGACAGGAAGATATAGAAAAGTCATTAAATACCGATTATCACAATGGACTGACAGCAAAAGATGTATCCGAAAGAAGAAAACAATTTGGATATAACCAGCTGGAGGAAGCAGAAAAACAATCAGCTCTGCTACTATTCTTCAGCCAATTTAAAGATTTCATGGTGCTTGTTTTGCTCGCTGCTACACTCATTTCCGGGTTATTGGGAGAGTATATCGATGCGGTTGCGATTATTGCCATCGTCCTCATTAACGGATTTCTTGGTTTCTTCCAGGAAAGGAAAGCCGAGAAGTCACTACATGCCCTCAAGGAATTGTCTGCCCCACAAGTCTCGGTTCTGAGAGATGGAAGCTGGGTGAAGATTCCGTCCAGAGAAGTAATTGTTGGGGATATCGTCCGGTTTGGGAGCGGTGATCGAATCGGAGCGGATCTCCGGCTGATCGAATGCAATAACTTAGAAATTGAAGAGTCTGCACTGACTGGTGAATCTGTACCGGTCACGAAATCCACTGCTCCTGTCATTGGAGAACATAACAGTCTCGGAGATTTGGAAAATATGGCTTTCATGGGAACACTGATAACGAGGGGGAATGGGGTCGGCGTCGTGACGGCCATCGGAATGAAGACTGCGATGGGACAAATTGCGGATATGCTCCAAAAAGCAGAAACGATGACCACCCCCCTTCAAAGAAGGCTTGAAGAGTTGGGGAAAATCCTCATAACAGTAGCTTTGATCCTAACAGCACTTGTGGTGGGGGTAGGTGTGATTCAGGGTCATGACATCTACACTATGTTCTTAGCTGGGGTGTCACTTGCTGTTGCTGCTATTCCTGAAGGTCTTCCTGCCATCGTGACGGTTGCCCTTTCACTTGGCGTACAGCGAATGATCAAAAAGAAGGCAATTGTCAGGAAACTGCCGGCTGTGGAGACACTTGGATGTGCATCGGTCATATGCTCTGATAAAACAGGGACACTGACACAGAATAAGATGACCGTCACTCATTTATGGAGCGGAGGAAGAACCTGGTCCGTGTCTGGAACCGGATATGAGCCGGATGGACAATTTTACAGCGGTGAAGAAAGGGTTTCTCCACACAGTCAAAAAGCACTCAATCAATTACTCACCTTCGGCATGCTGTGTAATAATGCTGAACTTGTCACCCGGGGGAACAGCTTCACAGTGGACGGGGATCCTACTGAAGGAGCTCTCCTGGTAGCGGGTATAAAAGCAGGTTTGCATAGAGATGCTTTATTGCAAAAATTTCAGATCGTTAAAGAATTTCCTTTCGACTCCACAAGGAAAATGATGAGCGTCGTCGTCGTTGATCAACACGGTAAGCAATTTTCAGTGACGAAAGGTGCTCCCGATGTATTGGCTGCCAATAGTGAATCCATTCTGTGGGAAGATAAGCTGCAGATGAAAACGAGGGAAATATCACAAAGGGTGGAGGGTGCGATCAGTGAAATGGCATCGAATGCCCTCAGAAATATTGCGATTGCATTCAAACCTCTTCAAGGCGCAAATGTTGAATCATTGAGTGAAAAAGATGTGGAGGAAGGAATCACCTTCATAGGGCTTCAGGGAATGATCGATCCGCCAAGGCCGGAAGTCAAACAAGCTGTAAGGGAGTGTAAGGCTGCGGGTATCAAAACAGTCATGATAACGGGCGATCATATCCTGACCGCGAAAGCCATCGCTCAACAATTAGGTATTTTGAAAAGGAATGACAAAGTGTTAGATGGAAAAGCGTTAAATGAAATGGAAGTCAAGGAACTCGAGGACATGGTAGAAGATGTCACTGTCTTTGCACGAGTGTCCCCTGAGCATAAATTGAAAATCGTGAAAGCATTGCAGAACAGGGGCCATGTCGTAGCGATGACGGGTGATGGAGTGAACGATGCCCCAGCCATCAAGACGGCTGATATCGGAGTGGCGATGGGGATAACCGGCACAGATGTCGCCAAGGAATCATCTTCCCTGGTCCTGCTGGATGATAACTTTGCAACCATTAAATCTGCCATTCAGGAAGGGCGCAACATCTATGAAAATATCCGGAAGTTCATCCGATACCTGCTTGCATCCAATGTCGGGGAAATCCTGGTCATGTTATTTGCCATGCTGCTTGCATTGCCGCTTCCCCTCGTCCCGATCCAGATCCTTTGGGTCAACCTCGTCACAGATGGTCTTCCCGCAATGGCGTTGGGACTTGATAAACCTGAAGATGATGTGATGAAGAGAAAACCCAGGAATATGAATGAGGGAGTTTTTGCAAGGGGGTTGGGCTGGAAAGTCGTTTCCAGGGGATTCTTGATTGGAATCGTCACCTTGCTCGCTTTCATCCTTGCATATAAAGCACACCCTGATCATCTTGCTTACGCACAGACAGTTGCCTTTGCAACTCTTGTAATGGCTCAATTGATACATGTGTTTGACTGCAGGAGTGAAGTATCCGTATTTTCGAGAAATCCGTTTGGGAATATGTATCTCGTCTGGTCAGTCATTTCATCACTGGTTCTCATGCTCTTGGTCATTTACATTCCTGCCCTGCAGCCGATCTTCCATACGGTGCCGATCGAGCTGAAGGACTGGATGCTGATCATCGGTCTGAGCTCTGTTCCAACCTTTTTACTTGCAGGTTCATTTTTTGCAAGAAAAAAATAGTTAAATGTGGTATAATCCAAAAGGTAATAGAGTTTTGTTCTCTATTACCTTTTTCATATATTCAGACCATTCATCCTTAATCGCGGGGAGTCTCTATACATAACCGAACAACATTACATACACTAATATACATACGGATTGGAAGTGATCGTAATGGTTGTCAGTATGACAGGATTTGGAAGAAGCAAGATGGATTCAGGACTACATACCATAACAGTCGAAATGAAATCGGTGAATCATAGATTCCATGAATGTACGATCAGGCTGCCCAGACAGCTGATGAAGCTTGAAGATAAAATTAAGAAGCAGGTTTCTGAATTTATCAAACGAGGGAAAGTGGATATTTTCATCACGATTACCGGAGACGGTCTGGTTCATCGTAACCTGCATATTGACTGGAAGCTCATTCGAGATTATTATCAGTTAGTACATGAAATTAAAGATCGTTTTTCCTTGAAGGGTGAAGTGGAGTTAAATCAATTACTATCCAGGGAAGAGTTCATCATGATTGATGAAATGGAAGAAGAAAACGAAGGTCTCGACCAATTGGTCTTACAGGCTGTCATGCAGGCTTCCTGTGAATTAAAGGAAATGAGGATGAAGGAAGGAAATTCCTTGAAGGAGGATTTCCTGACCCACTTGAATCATTTCGAACAAAAAGTTTCTGAGTTAAGCAGCTTTGCGCCGAACGTGGTCACTCAATACAGAGAAAGACTAAGGAAGAAGATGATGGAGTACAGTGAAGGGGCAATTGATGATAACCGTTTGTTGAATGAAGTCGCCATCATGGCTGATAAATCAGATATTACGGAAGAATTAACCCGTCTGAACAGCCACATCCTTTACTTTCACTCTACGTTGAACAGGAATGAACCTGTTGGACGAAAGCTTGATTTTATGCTTCAGGAAATGAATAGGGAAGTAAACACCATTGGCTCGAAAGCGAATGATTCAAGCATCACTACTCTGGTTGTAGAGTTAAAGTCCACGCTTGAAAAGCTCAGGGAACAAGTACAAAATGTCGAATAAGAAGTTTAGTTTACTCTAAATACGGAGAAACTAAGCTATTGATTAGGAGGAGCGTCATGTCTATTAAGCTCATCAATATTGGTTTTGGGAATATTGTATCAGCGAACCGCATCATCTCTATTGTAAGTCCCGAATCGGCACCCATCAAACGTTTGATTCAAGATGCAAGGGATCGGGGGACTTTAGTGGATGCTACATACGGAAGAAGAACACGCGCAGTCATCATTACAGATAGTGATCACGTAATTTTGTCAGCTGTTCAACCAGAGACCGTTGCTCATCGGTTAACGGATAAAGAGGATTTGCAAGAAGAAGGGCAGGGTAAATAAATGAATGAAAAAGGGTTGCTCATCGTACTTTCCGGTCCTTCTGGTGTAGGGAAAGGTACAGTGCGTAAAGCGATTTTTTCCCAAGAAGATACGAAATTTGAGTATTCCATTTCGATGACCACCCGCAAGCCTCGGGATGGTGAAGTGGACGGAGTCGATTATTTCTTTAAATCACGAGAAGAATTTGAAGAACTCATCGGGCAGGGGAAACTGCTTGAATATGCGGAATTTGTAGGGAACTATTACGGTACTCCTGTTGACTATGTCCGTGAAACCATCAACAAAGGTAAAGATGTCTTTCTGGAAATTGAAGTGCAGGGTGCTCAGCAGGTACGTGATAAGTTCCCGGAAGGATTATTCATCTTCCTCGCACCTCCCAGCCTGTCTGAACTGCAGAACCGCCTGGTAACCAGGGGAACGGAAACCGATGAGGTCATCCAGGGTAGATTGAACACTGCAAGAAAAGAAATTGAAATGATGAATCTTTATGACTATATCGTGGAAAATGACAAAATTGAAAATGCGGTAGAAAAAATCAATTCGATTGTGCAGGCTGAACATTGTAAAAGAGTAAAAGTTCAACAACGATATATTAAAATGCTGGAGGTTGAATAGATGTTATACCCATCCATTGACTCATTAATGAAAAAAATAGATTCTAAATATTCTTTAGTAAGTATCGCTGCTAAGCGTGCAAGAAATCTTCAGGATACCGGTGATTTCCGCTTGAACAAATATGCTTCACAAAAGTTTGTCGGTAAAGCGCTCGAAGAAATTCACTCAGGTCAATTATCCATGAAGGAAAGAGATGAAAAAGCTGTATATTCCGATGAGTAATATCGGCGTTTCTTAGCTTAATGATACGATCAGAGGGTTGACTCGGAAGATTTATTAATCTTCGTGAGACAGCCCTATTTTCTTTTTAGCTGAAAATCCTTCATAATAAAAGGAAGTATAAAGGTACTGGGGGAAAGTCCGATGAGACTGGGGAAAAAAATTCTATTATGTGTTACAGGCGGTATCGCCGTATATAAAGCTGCTGCTCTCACTAGTAAGCTTGTGCAAAACGGGGCGGAAGTAAAAGTCATCATGTCAGAATCCGCGCAGGAATTTGTAGCGCCGCTTACGTTTCAAGCCCTTTCGAGACAGGATGTATATTGGGATACGTTTGACGAAAAGGAATCTTCTAAAATAGCTCATATCGACTTGGCTGATTGGGCAGACCTTATCCTGGTTGCGCCCGCCACTGCAAATATAATCGGAAAACTTGCGAATGGTATTGCGGATGATATGATATCGACCACCCTGCTCGCAACCAAGGCACCTGTTTGGGTCGCCCCTGCAATGAATGTACATATGTATGACCATCCTGCTGTCCAAAGAAACATAATGACTCTCTTCGAAGATGGCTGTCGATTTATCGAACCGGGTGAAGGATACTTAGCTTGTGGATATGTTGGAAAAGGAAGGCTTGAAGAACCGGAAAGAATCGTGCAAATCATACAAGATCACTTTGCTGAATCCAATAATGAAAGATCTCTGCTTAATGGTAAGCGGGTGGTTATAACTGCAGGGCCAACGAGGGAAATGGTCGATCCGGTCCGCTTCTTTTCCAACCGTTCCACAGGTAAGATGGGGTACGCACTAGCGGAAGCCGCCATCCAGCTGGGAGCCAATGTGACTTTAATCTCCGGCCCGGCAGCAATTAAACCGCCTGCAGGTGCTCACTATGTAGAGGTGAATTCTGCAGAAGAGATGTATGAGGCGGTTCATTCGGTGTTCAATCAAGCTGATATTGTAGTGAAAAGTGCTGCGGTCGCAGATTATCGCCCTAAAGAAGTGATGGAGCATAAATTAAAGAAGAAAGACGGGAATCTGGTACTGGAATTCGAACGTACAAAGGATATCCTGAAGAGCCTCGGGGAAAAGAAAGACCAGCAATTTTTAATTGGATTTGCAGCAGAAACGACGAATGTAGAGGAGTATGCCAAAGCCAAGCTGCATAAAAAAAATGCTGATATGATCGTGGCCAATAATGTTAGCGAAACAGGTTCGGGGTTTGGGACTGATACTAATAAAGTTTCAATCATTACGGAGAGTGAAGTACGGCATCTGCCGCTTCTTTCCAAACATGAAGCAGCGAAGGAGATTTTCAAAGATGCAATGAAACAAATGAGGAATAAACATGAAAAACATAGCTAGTGTCATCGTTGATGTCCCCGCAATGCAGACTGATCGCACATATGATTATCTTGTACCCGATAAATGGATTGGCAGCATCTTTCCAGGGATGAGGGTGGCAGTTCCTTTTGGACCAAGAAAAATACAGGGATTCGTGATCGAACTAAAAGAAAAAGGGGAAGTTTCAAAGCTGAAAGAGATCTCTGAACCTATGGATCTTGTCCCGGTACTGAATGAAGAACTACTCTCATTGGGAGCATGGCTGACGGATAAAACCTTATGCTTTAAAATATCGGCATTTCAAGCCATGCTGCCGGCAGCTATGAAAGCAAAGTATGAAAAAATTTTTCGTTTGGAAGAATGTGCAGAATTGGAAAAATTACCAATCCGATTAAAACCCTTTTTCCAAAAACGGAGCGAAGTTTCCTGGAAGGCGGTTGAGGAAGCCGGATTCCTTCCGCTCATTCAGAAGCAAGTGAAAAATGGGAACGTTGATGTCATTTATAAAGTAAAAGCAAAGGGGAATAAGAAGAAATTAAAAAAAATACATCCTAATTTCCTCGAAAATCAGCTTGAACATGTCCTGGAGGGGCTTCCTCCCCAGGCAATCAAACAAAAAGAGGTCATTAAATATATTTCACGGAATGGAAAGGCAGAAAGCGGATTTCTTCTCAATGACATCATTGAAGGAGCCGGAACCACTGCTTCCACGATTAAATCACTGGTAAATAAAGGTCTGCTGCTCGAAAAGTATGTAGAAGTATACCGTGATCCTTATGAGAACAGAGTGTTTGAAAAGACTTCGCCATTGCATTTGACATATCAGCAGGCTGAAGCCATCAAGCCCATACTTGATAAAATAGCCCGTTCACTTCATCAGACGTTTCTTCTTTATGGCGTAACAGGAAGCGGGAAAACAGAAATTTATCTCCAATCCATCCAGCGAGTATTGGAGGAAGGGAAGGAAGCGATCGTCCTAGTCCCTGAGATCTCCCTTACCCCGCAAATGGTCCATCGCTTCAAAGGGCGCTTTGGTGATGACGTCGCTGTGCTGCACAGCGGATTATCGGTCGGGGAAAAATATGATGAATGGAGAAAAATCCAACGGAAAGAAGTAAAGGTGGTTGTCGGGGCGAGGTCTGCTATTTTCGCACCATTTGAAAATATCGGGATCATTATCATCGATGAAGAACACGAAACGAGTTATAAACAAGAAGAAAATCCGCGCTATCATGCAAGGGATGTAGCAGTTCACAGGGCAGAGGATCATAAATGCCCCGTTATCCTTGGAAGCGCCACCCCCTCTTTGGAATCATTTGCACGTGCTTCAAAAGGTGTCTATGAGCTGCTGACTTTAAGTAAAAGGATGAATGATGGCGAGCTTCCGAAAGTATCCATCGTTGATATGAGAGAAGAATTAAGAAATGGAAATCGTTCGATGTTCTCCCAAGAACTTTTTGACAATCTTCAAGACAGATTGGAGAAAGGGGAACAGACGGTTTTATTCTTAAACAGGAGGGGGCATTCCTCTTTTATTATGTGCAGGGATTGCGGATTCGTCCTGCAATGCCCGCATTGTGATATTTCTCTTACGTATCATCGCTTTTCGAATGGCATGAAATGTCATTACTGCGGTTATGAAGAAAGTGTACCAACTGCATGCCCGGAATGCACGAGTGAACATATCCGGTATTTTGGAACCGGCACACAGAAGGTGGAAGAGGAATTGAATAAGCTCTTGCCGGGTGCAAGGATCATCCGAATGGATGTGGATACAACCAGCCGGAAGGGATCGCATGAAAAATTATTGACCGCATTCGGTGAAGGAAAAGCGGACATCCTGCTCGGTACTCAAATGATTGCAAAAGGGCTGGATTTCCCCAATATTACACTGGTGGGTGTATTAAGTGCTGATACCATGCTTCATTTACCAGACTTCCGGGCAGCTGAAAAAACCTTTCAGCTCTTGACCCAGGTAAGCGGCAGGGCGGGAAGGCACTCACTTCCCGGTGAAGTGGTCATTCAAACGTATACACCGGAGCATTATTCAATCGGATTGGCATCCGAACATGATTATGATCGATTTTATTTGCAGGAAATGATGATGAGAAAAATGGGGGCTTATCCGCCATTTTATTTCATCACCTTGATCACGCTTAGCCATGAAGATTTGATGAAGGTCGTGGATATCGCTGAGAAATTATCTGGCTTTATACGTTCACGACTGTCGGAATCCACCATTATTCTCGGACCGGCTGCTTCTCCGATTCCCCGGATAAAAAATAGATATCGTTACCAATGTTTGATAAAATACAAGCGGGAACCGAATCTTACAGGCACACTGAAAACTGTGTTAGATCAATTTCAACAACAATATGCATCTGGGGGATTATCTATCTCGATTGATGTGAATCCTTATATGATGATGTAAAGTTATATAGAAAGATGAGGGTATAAATGTCTATTCTACCAATTGTAAAGCATCCTGATCCGATCCTGGAAAAAGAATGCGAAAAAGTGACTGAATTTGATAAAAAACTAAAAAAATTGCTTAACAATATGTATGACACGATGATTGAAGCGGATGGTGTAGGTTTGGCTGCACCGCAAATAGGAGTGGACCTTCAGGTAGCCATCGTTGATATCGGTGATGAAACCGGCACAATCGAACTGATCAATCCAGAAATTATCGAAGAAAACGGAACCGATTCGGATCTCGAAGGCTGCCTGAGCTTTCCGGGATTGTACGGGGAGGTTACAAGATCATCTTCTATAAAAGTCCGGACTTATAACAGAAAAGGAAAGTTGGTGGAGTTTCAGGCCAAAGGTTTTATGGCACGTGCCATCCAGCATGAAATAGATCATTTACATGGAATCCTGTTTACATCGAAAATAGAAAAATTGATAACCGAAGAAGATTTAGAAGGGTATGAAGTTTAATGACAAAGATCGTTTTTATGGGAACACCTGATTTTTCAGTGCCTGTGTTACAATCACTCCTGCACGCTGAATATGATGTGATTGCGGTTGTGACCCAGCCTGACCGGCCAGTGGGGAGGAAACGAGTACTGACACCGCCCCCTGTCAAAGCAGAGGCGATGAAGCATGGTATCCCTGTTTATCAGCCTGAGAAAATCAGGAATGAAGAGGACCTGAATGAAATATTGGCCCTGAACCCGGACCTTATCGTCACGGCAGCGTTCGGGCAGATCCTTCCGAAAGAATTACTGGATGCACCTGCTTATGGGTGTATAAACGTTCACGCATCATTACTCCCGGAATTAAGAGGCGGAGCACCGATTCACTACTCTATTATTCAAGGAAAGAAAAAAACAGGGGTAACCATCATGTATATGGTAGAACGGCTTGATGCAGGTGATATGATCAGCCAGGTTGAGGTGGGGATCGAAGAAACAGACCACGTTGGAACACTTCACGACAAACTGAGTGCAGCAGGCTCAAAACTGTTGATTGACACATTACCCGACTTGTTGAAAGGTAAACTGGATCCATTAAAGCAAGATGACTCTAAAGCGACTTTCGCTAGGAATATCAAAAGAGAACAAGAAAAGATCGACTGGACGAAAAACGGCGAAGAAATCTATAATCATATCAGGGGAATGCACCCTTGGCCGGTAGCCTATACCACATTGGCCGGTGCGGTTATGAAGGTATGGTGGGGAGAGAAAACAACCAGCAGTAAATCTCTGGTTCCCGGTGAGATTATTGAAGTGCAAAAGGATGGTTTCGTCGTGTCAACCGGCAATGAAGTAGCAATAAAAATAACAGACTTACAGCCTTCGGGAAAGAAAAGAATGAGCGCTGTGGACTACCTTCGCGGAGCAGGTGCGCATATAGAAGAAGGAATGAAGTTAGGAGAATAAGATGAGTAAAAAAAAGAAAAGCGTGAGGGAAGCAGCACTGGATGTCATTGAAGCAGTCGAGAAGAATCAATCGTATAGCAATCTTCTGTTGAATTCCGTCATTGAAAAGAATGAGCTTCCCTCAAAAGACATAGGTCTCTTGACCGAACTTACCTATGGAACCATACAGAGAAAACTGACATTGGACTATTTTCTTGCTCCCTTCTTAAAGGGAAAGCTGGATGACTGGGTGCGCCACTTATTAAGATTGTCTCTTTATCAGCTCGTCTACCTGGACCGGATTCCTGATAGAGCGGTATTACATGAAGCGGTGGAAATAGCCAAAAAAAGAGGACATAAAGGGATTTCGGGACTGGTAAATGGCGTGCTTCGCTCAATCCAGAGAAAAGGCCTCCCTTCATTGGAAGAGATAGAAGATCCGATTGAAAGAGTTTCACTAGAAACAAGTCATCCCTTCTGGCTGGTGAAACGCTGGGAAGAGCAGTTCGGATTAGAGAAAACACGCGAGATGTGCGAGATGAACCTGGTCGCTCCGAAACAAACAGCACGCGTGAATACAACTAAGTTGACGAGAGAGGAACTTATACATAAATTAAGCGACATAGGAGTAGAAGTGAAAGCTAGTCCTGTTACGGAAGAGGCGGTTCATACATTGAGAGGGAATCTGGTGAAGACGGATGCCTATCGCAATGGCGAATTAACCATTCAGGATGAAAGCTCCATGCTGGTTGCACATGCTCTCGAATTGAAAAAGAATATGAAGATATTGGATGCATGCGCTGCCCCTGGAGGCAAATCAACCCATATTGCTGAACTGCTTGGAGGAACTGGCGAGGTCCATGCATTGGATTTGCATAAGCATAAAGTCAAGTTGATTGAAGAAAACGCCTCCCGTTTAGGTCTTTCGAATATCTTTACTTCCCCTCTGGACAGCAGAAAAGCCGGTGATAAATTCGAGAGGGAAAGCTTCGATCGCATTCTTGTCGATGCCCCCTGCTCCGGATTTGGTGTTCTAAGAAGAAAACCAGATATTAAATACGCTAAAAAAGAAAAGGATCTGCACTCTCTTCAAAAAATACAGCTCGACATCTTATCGGCAGTTGCACCGCTGCTGCAAAAAGGTGGAATTTTAGTATACAGTACCTGTACAGTTGATAAGAATGAAAATGAAGGTACAGTGCGTTCTTTCTTAAGTGACCACCCTGACTTTGAACCATATCATTTAAAGAAGCTACCTGAAACAGTACAGCCTTTTATTGAAGGAAATGAACTGCAAGTGTTTCCACAGGATTTCGGCGGAGACGGATTTTATATTTCCTGTTTCATTAAGAAGAGCTAATGTCCCCCCTTCCCATGGAAAATAGCGTAAAATGAATGATTTTGTATTTTGCAAGCAGGAAAATGCTCGATTTAAGTCGTACATGTACTAGAAGCACGTTATCTTTGTAATAGGAAGAATGTATTTTTGTTCCACACCCCTTTGCCATTATGATTACGTTGATGCTTTTGAACCAAGGAAGAGTAAATGGATGGCATAAGGCATGATGGAGCTCAACATAGGGGAGCGAATGAAGAGAAGAGGTGACCTAAGTGAAAACTGTGTATTATACGGATAAAGGGAAAGTGCGTCAACTCAACGAAGATAGTGTCGGTGTATTCAAGAATTCTCATGAAGACTATCTTGCAGTTGTAGCTGATGGGATGGGTGGACATCGTGCAGGGGATGTTGCAAGTACATTGGCGATTTCCATTTTGAAGGATAAGTGGGAAAAAACGGACCAATTCCAGACTGCGGACCAGGCTGAAAATTGGTTAAAAACGACTATTAACGAAGTGAACCAAGAAGTTTATAGTTATTCTCAATCCCATACAGAATGTGAAGGAATGGGCACTACGCTGGTTGGAGCAATCTGTACATCGCTGTTTGCCACAATCGTAAACATAGGGGACAGCAGGGGCTATATATTAAATGAAAACGGGTTTCACCAGCTTACAGAGGACCATACTTTAGTGAACGAACTTGTAAGAAGCGGCGAAATCTCTAAAGAAGATGCAGAACACCATCCAAGGAAGAATGTGATTTTGAGGGCGATCGGAACAGAAACGACGATTTCGATGGACATCAAGACGATTATGTTCGAAGATGATGATGTGCTGCTTCTATGCTCTGATGGATTATCGAATAAAGTTTCAGAACAAGAAATGAAAGAGGTCTTATCAAATGATGACTCTCTCGGGAATAAAGCCGAGAAGCTCGTTCATTTGGCTAACGATTACGGCGGGGAAGATAATATTACCGTCCTTATAGTCGAGTATGCCGCTGAAACGGAAAGCGGGTGATAGTACATGATGAATGGAAAGCGCATCAGTGGCCGATATAGAATCATTAAACTGATCGGCGGCGGAGGCATGGCCAATGTTTATTTAGCACACGACATGATTCTTGACCGTGAAGTGGCCATTAAAATGCTCCGGATGGATTTTGCAAATGAAGAAGAATTTATAAAACGATTTCAACGGGAAGCGCAATCTGCTACCAGCCTGGTTCACCCAAATATCGTCAGCATCTATGATGTAGGGGAAGAGGACGATCTCTATTACATCGTAATGGAATATGTGCAGGGCATGACCTTGAAACAATACATACAGCAGCACTCGCCAGTCGGTGTCGACAAAGCGCTGGATATTATGAAACAATTGACCTTGGCAATCTCACATGCTCACCAAAACCACATCGTGCACCGTGATATCAAGCCTCATAATATCCTGGTTGATGATGAAGGCAATGTGAAAATTACCGATTTCGGAATTGCCATGGCACTTAGCGCTACCTCAATCACCCAGACAAATTCTGTACTGGGCTCTGTGCATTATCTTTCACCAGAGCAGGCAAGGGGCGGAATGGCAACGAAAAAGTCAGATATTTATTCTCTAGGCATCGTGATGTTTGAATTATTGACAGGGCGCCTGCCATTTTCAGGGGAATCTGCTGTTTCAATCGCTTTGAAGCACTTGCAGTCAGAAACCCCATCTTTGAGAAGGTGGAACCCCGACATTCCACAAAGTGTAGAGAATATTGTCCTGAAAGCCACTGCCAAAGATCCTTTCAGGAGGTATGAAAACCTGGAAGAAATGGACGATGACTTAACAACAGCACTCGATCCCGAACGGTTGGATGAACCGAAGTTTTCCGTTCCGATGGATGATGAAGCCACAAAGGCAATCCCCGTCATAACGGATGATAAAGGTTCTTCAAATCTGGACGATACCATCATCCATACCCAATCAAGTCCGGATACGAAGCATGCGGAACCGGTCAAAGCTGCCAAGAAAACCAAACCTGCAAAAGGAAAGAAGGACAAATCCAAGAAGAAAAACAAAAAGAGAAAATGGCCTGTCCTGATTATCAGCCTGTTCTTTCTAATTATTATATTGGGAGTTGCAGCTATAACGGTCCTTCCTGAATTACTGGGACCAAAGGAGATAAAAGTACCGGATGTAGCAGGGAAGGAACCGACCGAGGCAGTTTCCATCATTGTGTCGGAAGGGTTTGCAGTAGGTGAAACAAAAGAGCAGACCAGCGATACCGTACCCGAGGGAGAAGTAATCAAAACAAATCCTAAGGCAGGGCGCATGGCGAATGAAGGGTCGTCAATTGATCTTTACGTCAGTACGGGCAGGGAAAAGGTAGAAGTGGAGGATTTCAAAGGAAAAGACTATGAAGAGGTTGCTTCCAGTCTCGAAGAACAGGGCTTTACAGTCAAGAAAGAAGAGGAACCATCAACCGAAGAAGAAGAGGGAACAGTCATCGAGCAGGACCCTTCACCCGGTGATGAAGTTATTGCCAGTGAAACGACCATTACACTTACCGTAAGTACCGGACCATCCTCTTTTGAATTGCTTGACCTTAGAGACATGAGTCAAAAGGTACTCGATGATTATGCAAATTCTCGCGGTATTTCCATCGTTACCTCGGAAGAACAGTATTCGGAAGAGGTATCTGAAGGACATGTTATCTCTCAAGGGACAAAACCAGGCACCCCGACATACGAAGGAGACACTGTCTATGTCGTAATGTCAAAGGGACCGGAGCCTGTAAAAGAAAAGGAAGTTCATTTAGAAATCACTGTCCCATATGAAGGGGATGGTACGACTCCTCAAATAGTAGAAATTTTCCTCGAAGATAAAGATAGTACGTTTGAAGATAGTGAAGAGAAGACTGGCATTACTGAAGATACGAAATTCACCTTGAATTTCCTTCTGGAACAGGGGCAGCAAGGTAAATACAAGATAGTGGTCGATGGAAAAGAGTATAAATCCGGTACTGCAGAGTATCCTAAAGACGAAGAATAAAGAATGGAAGGGACTGTACCTCAGGCTTCTGATATCCTGGGGGGACAGTCCTCTTATTTTCCTTTATAATAAAAATATGCTATATAATTGAATGAATACATATAAGAATGTTTATTGATCGAATAGGAGGTCCCGAATGGCAGAAGGGAAAATTATCAAAGCATTAAGTGGATTTTATTATGTTCTATCTGATGGGAAGGTCACTCAATGCCGAGGCAGAGGGGTGTTCAGAAAGAATAAAGTGAATCCCCTTGTTGGCGATTACGTGGAATTCCAGGCAGAAAACGAAACAGATGGCTATATCCTTAAAGTATTTGAACGAAAAAATGAACTGGTGCGCCCGCCAATCGCGAATGTTGATCAGGCTATTTTAGTTTTTTCCGCGCGTGAACCTGATTTCAGCACCGCGTTATTAGACCGTTTTCTCGTATTGGTGGAAAGTAAGCGAATCGAACCGCTCATCTGCATTACAAAAATGGATTTGCTTCAAACCCATGAAGTAGCTGAGATTGAAGCATATGTGGGACACTACAGGTCATTTGGCTATGAAGTCGTCGCGACATCATCCAAGACAGAGCAGGGAATTGAGGAATTATTCCCTTTCATGAAAGCGAAAACCTCCGTATTTGCCGGTCAGTCCGGAGTGGGCAAATCAAGTTTATTGAACGTAATCAACCCCGAACTGGATCTGAAAACAGCTATGATTTCCTCTCATTTAGGAAGGGGGAAGCACACAACCCGCCATGTCGAACTGATTGACATTGATAATGGATTAGTGGCAGATACTCCGG
>NZ_JABMCR010000119.1 GCF_013179555.1 Bacillus haikouensis | reverse complement strand
AGTTTATAAAGAATCAAGGCAGGTATATAAAGATGATCTAGAAATCGAAGTGACGAAAAGAGAGTACGATCTGCTTCTTGCTTTTATGGAGAATAAGAACATAGTACTAACACGGGAAGTACTATTGAATAGAGTATGGGGCTATGATTCAGAAGTGGAAACCAATGTGGTAGATGTATATGTCCGGTATCTGCGTAATAAACTGGACTCTCCTGATGAGGAGAGTATCATTCAGACGGTACGCGGAACTGGATATGTGATGAGATCATGAAGAGATGGAAGAGATGGATTAAACCATCATCTTTAAAGATCAAGTGGGCACTTGCAGCCGGGTCGGCGATTTTTCTGGCGTTCTTTCTGTTCAGTTTCTTTCAATACCATGCAATCGGTAAATGGATGATAGATGAAGAGGAGAATAACTTCAGCCGGGTTCTGGATGAGATAACTGTGTTCTTTAAACAGCGCGGCCATGATATTGAACTGAAAGATATTTATGACAGCAGAGATCTTATGAAGCAAATTGCAGAGAAGGATCAGACAATCAGAATCCTGGATCGTCAAGGTAATCAGGCATTGGAAATCAGAGGGGAATCTGAGCCTGCCTTCTATATCCCCTTTCAGCCTGTCAGTGATAAAACTGTCAAATTGATTGAATCCGATGGAAAGAAGATCCTCATTGGCCATTCTCCAATACTATCAAGGAAATTCAATGGATATATCGAAATTATCCAGCCACTCAATCGTTATGAAAAGATTATGAAAAACTTATTTTGGATGATGACGATAACCGGTTCTGCTGCGTTGTTGTTAAGTGCCTTACTGGGTTATTTAATGGCGAAAAATTTCATGCGGCCATTGAACAAATTATCAGAGGCGATGCGATCGATTGAACGGAACGGATTTCAGAGACGGGTGGAAAACACAAACGCTCACGATGAAATCAGTGAACTTTCTCAAATATTCAATAAAATGATGAGTGAGATTGAAAAGTCATTCAGACAACAGCAGCAGTTCGTCGAGGATGCTTCCCATGAATTAAGGACTCCCATTCAAGTATTGGAGGGACATCTTTCCTTATTAAATCGTTGGGGGAAAAAAGATCCGTCGATATTGGAAGAATCCCTGCATGTCTCTTTAGAAGAGCTTGACAGAGTAAAACGATTGGTCGGTGAACTCCTTGAATTATCAAGGGCGGACCGTGAACTGACAGATATTGAACATGCAAAAGTGGATATAAAAGCTTCATCAGATAAAGTCATCCGAGATTTTGCATTCCTTCACCAAGATTACATGTTTGAACTTAAAAACAAGGTGGAAGAGAATGCAGAAGCCTTTATATTGAAAAGACATCTTGAACAGGTTTTAGTCATATTATTAGACAATGCAGTCAAATATTCTGAACCTCATACAAGCATTGAAGTTCTGTTAACCGAAAATGATCTGCATGTCTTAATTGAAGTCAGGGATGAAGGGATTGGAATTCCCGAAGAAGATTTAACGAAGGTATTCGATCGCTTTTACAGGGTAGATAAAGCAAGGAGCAGGGAGAAAGGGGGATACGGATTAGGCCTGGCCATTGCTTCCAAATTAATTTATAACTACGGTGGAACAATCGAAGCGAAAAAGAATCAGCCTGCAGGGACAATCATATATGTCTCGTTAAAAAAGGCAATAGATAGAAATGAAGAAATGTAGACGTCTCAGTATTTATCCGAGACGTCTATTTCTGTGTATTGCATATCTATGCTTTTAGGTATCTTTAGTTCTAGGATACCTTCTCTGAATTGTGCGACCGCTCCTTTCTTTTTTACCAGTGAGGGGAGTGTAAGGACTTGCCGGTCACCGGGTTCAGGGATGTTTTCAATGATTGCCTGATTCGAAGTGTGAAATATTTTCATTTGTTTCATCCACTCTTCATCAGGAATTTTCATCCGGATATATACATCCTCAAATGTTTCAAAGATATTGACAGGAACTGAATGGGAGGAAGCTGATGGTTGAGGTCCCTTTTGATTTGTTTCCTCACTCATTGGATGAATAAAAGGCTGATTTCCCTTCATTGATTCAGCAGGGTTCATCATACTGCTCCATCCACCGGGAAACATCTTCTTCATCATCTCCTGTACATACGAATCAACTTCCTTCGGATTCATCTGATTCATTTGTTCTTTCATGTCTTTGTTGAATGGGAATAGGCTCCAAGGGAACATAAACAACACCTTTCTTTACAACACTCTGAGCGGCCTGCCAGCTGAGGGTAGTCAAAAATCAGAATTTAACATTCCATATGATGTAATATTCTATGCACAGATGGGCGAATAGTTCATGTTCCGGAAGTTAATCTTTTATTAGAAGGGGGGAAAAGAACTGTACCTTGGCTTTATGGATTACTTTTAATATACGATTCTTACAATCCATAAAATTTCACTAAAATGAGAAAAAGTATTTGGTTTTTTTTAGTAAGAGTAGTAAGATGGTTTATGAAAAAAGTTACCTTACTATGCATCCACAAGAAGGTGAGTAAGAAAGCGCTTAATAAAAAGTTATTTCAGAATAATCGTTTTTAAATGAAGTTTTTTCACAATTTATTATGGGAATATAAGTTAAAAGGACAGTGAGCAGAGTAAAATCCAAAATTTTGAGAAATTTGTCATAAAGACTTTATCTTACTACTGCACAGTGATAAAATATCCTTGTAAGCGTTTTAGTGTTTTGTAAATTATTATTCTTACATAACAATTAATGAATCTTGAAATGTAAGGATACCTGATACCCAAATTATACTAACTGGCAAATAGTTGGAGGTTTTTCACAATGAAAAAGCAATCGACAAACCAAGGCGAGCCATGGCATTCCTTTTACGGACCAAATCTAGGCTATGTGATGGAGGTTTATGAACAATTCCTTGACGACCCGTCTGAAGTAGACCCTGAATTAAGGGAGTTATTTGAACAATGGGGGCCTCCTGCTGCTGAAGATGCTGCAGTAATGGCAAACGCACAGAAAGCAGATGCTTCATTTACGCTGCCTGCTCAGCCTACGGCATTGAGTAAGATGGTAGCGGCTGTCAAACTGGCGGATAACATTCGTACATATGGACATTTAGCTGCAGATATCAACCCGCTTAATGACCGGAATAAAGATACTAGAAGAATCGAGTTATCCGAATTCGACTTAACAGAAGAAGATTTGAAGAGTATTCCCGTTGACTTTCTCTGCCCGGATGCCCCATCTCATATTCAAGATGGTCTGCAGGCAGTCAAGCATTTAAAGGAAGTTTATACACAAAAGCTTGCCTTTGAATATGCACATGTGCATGAGTTGGAGGAGAAGAATTGGCTAAGGGAAAAAATTGAATCGGGTTCTTATTTCTCCCCGCTTTCAAAGGATCAGAAAACCTCCTTGTTAAAGCGTCTGGCTGAAGTTGACGGTTTTGAAAAGTATGTTCACCGCACATTTGTAGGTCAAAAACGATTTTCAATCGAAGGCTTGGATACGATGGTGCCGCTTTTGGATGAATTAATCCGTTATTCCGTTGAATCCGGGGCGAAAACAGTAAATATCGGAATGGCTCATCGCGGTCGATTGAATGTACTGGCGCATGTGATAGGTAAACCATATGAAATGATCTTTGCTGAATTCCAACATGCACCAAGCAAGGATTTAATTCCTTCAGAAGGCTCGATTGGAATCACTTTCGGCTGGACGGGGGATGTGAAATACCACCTCGGAGCAGACAGAGAGATTTCTCCGCAGGCATTACCTACTGCAAGAGCACGCGTTACACTTGCAAACAACCCGAGCCACCTGGAAGTTGTAAGTCCGATAGTTGCAGGATATACGCGTGCCGCTCAGGAGAATCGCGAAGAGAATGGATACCCAGAGCAATCAGTTGAAACTTCTTATGCAGTGATGATTCATGGTGATGCTGCTTTCCCTGGTCAGGGAGTTGTGGCTGAGACACTGAATATGAGTCGATTGAGAGGTTACCATACCGGCGGTTCCATTCACCTGATTGCAAATAATATGATTGGTTTCACGACTGAAAGCCGTGACTCACGTTCAACGAAATATGCTTCTGATACAGCAAAAGGCTTTGAAGTACCTATTGTACATGTAAATGCCGATGATCCGGAAGCCTGTCTGGCGGCTGCCGTACTAGCCTATGAATATCGTAAAACGTTCGGTAAAGATTTTGTCATCGACTTGATCGGTTATCGCAGATTCGGTCATAACGAAATGGATGAGCCTATGGTGACGAATCCGCAAATGTATTCAATCATCCAGAATCATCCAAATGTCAAAAATCTTTATGCAGAGAAATTGATTTCCCAGGGCATCGTCTCTCAGAGCGATATCGATAAGATGGACGCTGAAATTGAAAAAGTACTGAAGGCTGCATATGAAAAGGTGCCGGCAAAGGATGAAGATCCGGATACGGTGCTGGCTCCTCCAGAAGATGTTGCTAACGGGCTGCCAGAACTGGGCACATCTGTTGAATTCAAAAAACTTCAGCAAATAAATGAAGAATTACTGAAATGGCCGGAAGGATTCAATGTATTCAAGAAGCTTGAAAAAATCCTTAAGAGACGCAGTCAAGTATTTGAAGGAAAAGGGAAAATCGATTGGGCACATGCGGAAACACTTGCATTTGCATCGATTTTAAAAGATGGAACGCCAATCCGGTTAACCGGTCAGGATTCAGAGCGCGGGACGTTTGCTCAGCGCCACCTGGTTCTTCATGACGAAAAGTCCGGTGATGAATACATTCCATTGCACAATATCCAGGACAGCAATGCTTCATTCGTGGTTCTTAATAGTCCGCTGACTGAAACAGCAGTCGTGGGATATGAATATGGTTACAACGTTTTTGCCCCTGAAACACTGGTTCTCTGGGAAGCGCAATTCGGTGATTTCTCTAATATGGCACAGGTGATGTTCGATCAGTTTATTTCTGCAGGACGCGCTAAATGGGGACAAAAATCAGGCCTCGTCATGCTGCTTCCTCACGGGTATGAAGGTCAGGGGCCGGAACATTCGAGCGCACGTCTTGAGAGGTTCCTGCAATTAGGCGGGGAATATAACTGGACAGTGGCAAATTGTTCCACTGCGGGTCAATATTTTCACATTTTGAGACGTCAAGCGGCAATCCTCCAAAAGGAAGAAGTCCGACCTCTCGTCATCATGACTCCTAAGAGCCTGCTAAGAAATCAATTTGCAGCTGTAACCGCAGAAGACCTGGCAGAAGGCGAATTCCACTCCGTATTAGAACAAAAAGGATTGGGAGGAAACCTTGAAGCAGTTGAACGCATAGTAATCGGCAGCGGAAAGATAGCAATTGATCTGGAAGAAAAGCTTCAGGGCATGGATGAGACAGATTGGCTTCATATCCTTCGCCTGGAAGAAATTTATCCATTCCCTAAGAATGATTTTGCAGGCATTCTTGAAAGATATCCAAATCTTAAAGAGCTTGTATGGATTCAGGAAGAACCTAAGAATATGGGAGCCTGGACATTCGTTGAACCGCGTCTTCGCGATCTCGCAGCTGATGGTGTGGAAGTTCAATATGTTGGACGCCGCAGACGTTCAAGTCCTTCAGAAGGTGAACCAACCGTACACAAAAAAGAACAAGCAAGAATCATTAACGAAGCGTTAACTCGATAAGAAAGAGGAGGACATCACAGTGGCAGAAATCAAAGTTCCAGAATTGGCAGAATCAATTACAGAAGGTACGATTGCTCAATGGCTGAAGCAACCGGGAGATTATGTTGAAAAAGGCGAATACATTGTAGAACTTGAAACAGATAAAGTAAATGTTGAAGTAATTTCTGAAGAGGCAGGCACCATTCAAGAGCTCAAAGCTGACGAGGGAGATACTGTAGAAGTAGGACAAATAATTGCCATTGTTGGAGCAGGCGGGGAAGCCTCTGCACCTGCTGAGCCGAAAGAAGAACAACAGGAAGCACCTAAGCAAGGGGAGAAGGCAGAAGAAAAAGCACCTCAAGAAGAAACCCCTGCTGCTAAAGAAGACAAAAAGAACCGTCCGATTGCGTCACCGGCTGCACGCAAGCTTGCCCGTGAAAAAGGAATCGATCTATCACAAGTTCCTACCGATCCACTTGGGCGTGTTCGCAAACAGGATATTGAAGCATATGATAATAAACCGGCTTCATCTCCATCCAAGCCTGCATCAGAAGCAAAAAAAGCGCCAGCTAAGAAAGATGACGGCAAGCCGGTTGAACGTGAAAAAATGTCCCGCCGCAGACAAACAATCGCTAAGCGTCTTGTGGAAGTTCAGCAGACAGCTGCAATGTTGACGACGTTCAACGAGATTGACATGACGGCAGTTATGGAATTACGTAAGCGTAAAAAGGATAAATTCTTCGAAGATCACGATGTGCGACTAGGATTTATGAGTTTCTTCACGAAAGCAGTAGTAGCTGCACTAAAGAAATATCCTTATGTAAATGCTGAAATTGACGGTGATGAAGTCGTACTTAAGAAATATTATGATGTTGGTGTAGCTGTTTCCACTGAAGATGGTTTAGTGGTACCGGTTGTAAGAAACTGTGATCGCAAAAACTTCGCCGAGATTGAAGGGGAAATCATGGAGCTTGCAACCAAAGCAAGAAATAACAAGCTTTCACTAGCAGACTTGCAAGGTGGATCATTCACTATTACCAATGGCGGCGTTTTCGGTTCTTTACTTTCAACGCCGATATTAAACGGCCCACAGGTCGGAATTCTCGGAATGCATACCATTCAACTACGCCCTGTAGCGATTGATAAAGAAAACATGGAAAATCGTCCAATGATGTATATTGCTCTGTCTTACGACCATAGAATCATTGACGGGAAAGAAGCTGTTGGTTTCCTATCCATGATTAAAAACTTATTGGAAAATCCTGAAGATTTGCTTTTAGAAGGTTAATCTCTTAGTTTGAAGATGATAGATGAATGTTTTGGCTGATACATTAATATTGTATCAGCTTTTTTTACGTGTTTGTTTCACTCAAATTCATACTCCGCATAAATTGTGGTAAGATGAAACGATTTTTCCTCTGGGAAAGATTGGGGCTGAAGGGGAGTAGTCAACATGAAATATCTTCATTTCAAAAAAATATTGTTGTATACGTACATTTTCCACAAAATCGGACTGTTGGACCTCGAACAAAAAGCGCAAATAGAAACTCATTGCAGTCAAAAGAAAACCTGATTTGAATTGAAAAAGACAGACTCCAAATCAGAGTCTGTCACCTGCTCATTTCTCAGGGGGTGAGAATGATTTCATTTCATTTTCTCTATCATTTCATGTCATGATTTCCTAAAAGGTTTTAACCCGCGGTTACGGATTTCTTTTCTTAATAATTGAATCCAGTCTTGATCATTCCCTTGTTTCTCAGCATCACGATAAGCTGCAACCAACTGTTCATTACTTAAGATTTTCATGACCAACCTCCTAGGAATGTTTAAAATATAGAATTTTCTATATTTTCTCTTATTTTACATAGAAACCCCGGGTTTGAAAAGTCTTTTTGTTCATTTCCTTCTAAAGTAGGAATTTAGCTTTTTTTGTAGAGAATGGTTTAATAAGGTATGAATTTGTCTAAACATAATTGTTTTGAGAAATGGGACAAGGGAATAGAAAGTGTATGGAAAGAAACAGTTGGAAAATTTTTTATCATTATTAGTTTGAAAATTAAAACTTTTGTGATAATATACACGCATAGAACATTAATAATACTTTAGAAGTTCATCATTCAGACAAAGGGGGATATTGGTTTGACTGACATTTTACAGATTACCATTGGGGATTTACTTGAAGAAAAAGCTCGCTTACAGCCAGATCATGAGGCTGTTGTCTATACTGACAGGGCATTGAGATGGACTTATGAAGAGTTGAATCTCAAATGCAGGCAGGCAGCCAAGGGGTTTATGAAATTAGGTATCGAGAAGGGAGAACATGTTGCAATCTGGGCATCCAATACCCCTGAATGGATACTGAGTCAGTTCTCGACAGGGAAGATGGGAGCCGTACTGGTGACAGTAAATACAAATTATCGTACTGCTGAACTCGAATATCTGCTCAGGCAGTCGGATAGTACAACGATCATCCTGATGGAAGAATTCCGGGGTGCATCTTATATCGATATGCTCTATGAAATCTGCCCGGAACTCAGTGATTCAGAGCCTGGTAATTTACATAGTAAAAAGCTGCCAAAGTTAAAGAATGTCATCGTAATGGGGAATAGGAAATACCCTGGTACTTTTAATTGGGATGAAATCATGGAACTTGGCAGAGAAGTCGAAGAAGCAGAATTGGATACAAGACTAAAGAGTCTCTCACCTTTCGATGTTATCAATATGCAATACACTTCAGGTACAACCGGTTTCCCAAAAGGAGTGATGCTCACGCACTCGAACATAGTAAATAATGCTTTCAATGTTGCACGATGCATGAGACTGACCAACGAGGACAGACTGTGTATCCCTGTCCCGTTCTTTCATTGTTTCGGCTGTGTGATGGGTACACTGGCATGTGTGTCAGTAGGAGCCGTGATGGTGCCGATACAAGAGTTTAAACCTGAACTGGTGCTGAAAACCGTCCAAGATGAAAAATGTACAGCATTACATGGTGTTCCGACTATGTTCATTGGGGAATTGAATTTACCCGAGTTCGAAAACTATGACTTGGAAAGTTTGCGTACGGGAATCATGGCAGGAAGCAACTGCCCGATTGAGGTAATGAAAGATGTCATGGATAAAATGGGGGCTGAGGAAATCACCATCGCTTATGGCCAGACTGAATCCTCTCCTGTTATTACACAAACACGTACTCATGACCCCCTTGAGTTAAAAGTCGAATCGGTCGGAAGAGCACTGCCTGATGTAGAAGTGAAAATCGTAGAGCCGGGAACCGGCAAGGAAGTTCCGATTGGCACGCAAGGAGAACTTTGTACGCGTGGGTACCATGTGATGAAAGGGTATTACAAGAATGAAGAAGCAACCGAAGCGGCAATTGATGACAAGAAGTGGCTTCACACAGGTGACCTGGCAGTAATGGATGACCATGGTTATTGCAGGATCACAGGAAGATTAAAAGACATGATCATTAGAGGTGGTGAAAATATCTATCCAAGGGAAATCGAGGAGTTTCTCTACTCTCATCCTAAAATACTTGATGTTCAGGTAATTGGAATCCCGGATGAAACTTTCGGTGAAGAAGTCATGGCATGGATCATACTTAAAGATGGCCAAACCGCTGCATGTGATGAAATCAAAGAATACTGCAGAGGTAAAATCTCACGCCATAAAATCCCGAGGTATATTGAATTTACGGATTCCTATCCGATGACAGCCTCAGGCAAGATCCAAAAGTTCAGACTAAAAGAACAAGCCCAACAAGCGATCATGCCAAATAGTTGATTCTTTTTGTAAGCGCATACTTAAAAACAGTCCATATAAATTGGACTGTTTTTTTAGATCATCAAAGTTCATTTAACTGAAAAATCAAAATGAATTTGCTAAAATAGACCTGATTCACAAAACGATTGAGGAGAGATAAAGTGAACGTATTTGTTTATGGCACATTAAGAAGACATGAAGAAAATCATTCCCTATTAAATGAAGCTGAACTGCTTTATGAGCAGGCTTGGACGGATGGAACGCTCTATGACACCGATAAAGGCTATCCCGCAATGAAAGAAGGGGAAGGGAGAGTCTACGGCGAAGTATATAAAGTAAATGATGCCCTTCTTCTCAAACTCGATGAAATCGAGGGTTTCATCGAAGGAAGGGAAGAAAACCTCTATAATCGCCAACTCCAAAAAGTAAATACAGATCAGGGATCAGTCGAAGCATTTGTATACTTTGGTCTAGGGGAAAAAATGTTCCAATATGAAATATCATCAGGTGACTGGAAAGTACATCAATTCATTAAAGAAAAGCCGGAAAGAATCCTATATTTTGCTTATGGTTCTTGTATGGACGATGCCCGCTTTAAACTGGCAGAAGTAGATCATCATTTTAAAGAATGTCTTGGTGCAGGCACCTTGCAAAGGTACTCTATGAAGTATCTATTTAAAGTGGATGACGGCGGACGCGGGGATATCATTGAAGATGGCGGCACAATGGAAGGCGTTGTATATGATGTACCACAGGAAGCGGTAAAGTACTTGTTTGCAAGAGAGGGAGTCGCCCCGGGCTGGTACAGGGCAGCCTTTGTAGATGTCTCAATCGGGGGAAAAGTTTATAATGATGTGCTTACCTTTATAGTAAAGACCAAGTTTGATGAAGTCTTGCCCCCAGAGCATTATGCACGGGAAATCTTAAGAGGGAGCCTTCCCCATGTAAGTGAAGCTTACCATTCGAGACTGCAGCAGCAGCTGATCGATCTGGGTATGGTGGAAGAACAAGTGAAAAGTCTATTAAAGAATTAAATTCATCATATTATAATAAAAAGGATAAATGCACGTCGATCGGATGCACGGAACTCTTGATTCACAGTGCCAGGCAGGGTTACTTAAGATTATACAAGGTAAAGAATAAACGTATGTTCATACCAGTATCTTCTTGTTGAAATGGGGTGTTTTATGGAGAATTTACTTCATTTAGTCGATCAATATGGTTATATAGCAATGTTTTTTTTTAGCTGGATTGTATTTTTAGGCCTGCCGGTTCCAAATGAAATGGCAGCCGCGTTTGCCGGATATCTCTCTGAATGGAGACATTTTGATCCTTACACCTCGTTCTTATTTATGTACCTCGGGTTATTAAGTTATGGTGTTTTTGGATTTCTTATTGGGAACCGCTTTGGAACAGGATTGTTGATCCGGTTGCTAAAAGGAAAGCGGTCTGCTGTTCTTATAAGGAAGAGTGAAATCTGGATCAATAAATATGGTTTGTTTGCAATTTCCATCAGCTACTTTATCCCGGGTGTCCGCCTGGCGATGCCATATATAGCGGGAACAAGCAAGGGAATCAGCTTGTTCAGGTTTCTGTTGTATGCCGTACCTTCTGCAGGCATTTGGGCTCTTCTATACTTCCAGATAGGGAGGTATTTTCCAAAAAGCTTTCAATCGATCGTGGAAGAAATCAGTTCGAAAGCAGGAATTGCAGCTATTTTAATCGTTTCGGCAATATGCATATATTTGATGTTTCAATGGCTTCAAAATAAATATCCTTCCCTTAGAAAGAAAAAGATAAGATATAGAAAATAAATAACCGATTTAACATGGTCGTTAAATCGGTTGAACTTTACTTGGATATACCATCATTTATAATAGCAAAATATTTTCCGCAAACTCCAATTGCTTTAATGACAGTCTTGTCACCGTTTTTATCCTCATAAACCTTTCCTATTGTATTAAACAACAAATATTCATTCTTTATGTTAGATCCGGTTTCGATCAGTGTGTGAACAGATTTTTCATCGGCTTTTTTTGTGCAGGATAGCTTCTCTTTACAGTCAATTTTGTATTTTTCCTGTATCCATGTATAAAACTGTTCTTCACTTGGTCGATGAGTGACCATATAAATGGCCAGGAAAATCAGACAACTAACGAAAACCCTCAGGATACCTTTTCTCATAACGAAACGCCCTTCACATCATATTCTCCTATAATATACCATATTAAACTTAAGAATGGCAGGGGTAAAAGAGAGAATAATAAAGTTTGCAGTTGAACAAATGACCTCGGAAGAATATACTAATTACATACAATTGTACTAGGAGGATTCAGATGATACATCATACTTGGACAGAAAATAAAGCAGTAAAGTTAGTTAAATGTGTACATACCGATGCCAAAAAATATACGGTGGCCAACGTGCTTGAAATAGGGAAAGAATACGAAGTGAAAAATGAGTCTGAAGACTATTACTTTGTTATTGATGAGAGTGGAAAAATGGGAGGATTCTATAAAGAATATTTCGAAGAAATGAAATAAGGGTTTCACACGGCTGGTTTCTTCTTTTGAGTTGAAATCAGCTTTTTGAGCATAAAGGGTATGCACATACATCTAAGTTTACCCGCTTCGATTAAACTGTATAAACTAAACCAACAAACATCCGTTAAGGGTGTTTTTTAATGAGAAAATTCGATGAAAAAACTGTAAACTGTCAATTTATTTTTCAATAGAACTTTTTAAGAAGATGTCTGTCAAAGAAGTTTTTTATTATTACAGGTTCCAGGAATTAATTGAAGTGCATGACAAAACCTTTTGTGGAAAGCGATTTTTTGTACGTAAATCCAAAACGGAATAAAAGTGTCCATTCAAACTCTTTTTTTGCAGTGAAAGCGCTCTTACATGTATGATGTGTCTAGTAGACGAATTGGAAAGGATGTCATGGATGAATTACGAAACCGCATTACCGGAAACGGTTATTCATATAATTAACCAAAGAAAAGATCTTTTCAGCCATACTCAATATGGTTATTTAATAGGGGAGGGAGGATACTCCTCAAAAGAACACCATATAATTGAAGACAGTATCATATCATTATCAATCGGGAAAAACGTTCTTCTGAAAGGACCGACCGGTTCAGGTAAAACAAAATTATCTGAGACATTGTCTTCTATCTTCACCCAGCCCATGCACAGTATTAACTGTTCCGTCGACCTTGATGCAGAAGCATTGCTGGGATATAAGACGATCGCTGATAAAGACGGCAAAAGTTCCATTGAATTTATTGAAGGACCTGTTATTCAGGCAATGAAAAAAGGACACCTCTTATATATCGATGAAATCAACATGGCAAAGCCTGAAA
>NZ_JABMCR010000118.1 GCF_013179555.1 Bacillus haikouensis | reverse complement strand
AATAATCAAAGTCTTTACTCCTAAAAAAGCATAAAAAAGCCTCCTTCATTTGAAGTAGGCTTTAATTAAGTATTAATTATATATAGTAATCGAAGTGGAAACTAATCCAGCATAGTCTGTTCTGGCCGAATCTGTATAAAGGTTGGCGTCCATTGTGGTCAATAAACGCCCACTAGGAGCAAATGCATCAATTAGAAATGATTTAATTGGAGTATTGTAACTAAAATAGCCTAATTGATAAATATCACTTGTAGGAAAAGCTTTATAGTATAATCTGCTGCACTTGCCGTTAGATTGAATTTGGTAATCTACAGTTGTAGCACCCGTTGTGTATGTATAAGCATCAGTGCCAATCCTTACTTTGCAATCTATTCCTGCATCAGTAACTGATTTCCAAGGACTCCAATTGACAATTGTTGAGGCCTCTGCTGATTCACTAATAGAAAATAGTGAACCTATTCCAATTAATGAGGCTAATGCTAATGTTTTGAGTTTTTTCATGTTGATCCTCCGTTTCAGTATTAGATATTAGTTTGAACACAGAGAATATAATAATCTTATTCTCTTAAAATCCCAAAATGTGTATGGAAGCATATAGTTGACTCCAATTACACAAATCTAGTTAATAGGCTTAATTATTATAATTTTTACTTGGTTTCATTCTTTTAGGAATAGTTTATGGTTCTATTATTATTACCAGCCACCTGGTCCTGACCACATTGCACACAAAAGATGCAAAAAGCTCTGTATACAGACTGATGGAATTAGGAGTACACTGGCATGATATCCAGCAGACATTGATTGCGATTTCGGCACAAAGGCTGCTTAAGCTCAAATGTCCGGTCTGTGAATCGGAATGCAGGGGGGAATGCAAAGGCCATGAGGCGTTGAAGCGTGCTTCGGTATATGAAATTGTGACTGGAAGCGCACTCAAGGAGGTCATTAAAGAAGCGAGGGGGGAAGAAGCATATTATCGGTATCCTACTCTTCGTACGTTGATTAACAAGGGGGTGGCATTGGGATTTGTTCCAGAAACTGAGTTCAGGAAATGGATTCATGAAGAAAACGGATGATCAAGGGAAGTTTCTGAAACGGACAGGGGATCTTCTCGTGAAAGGATACACATTCTCTGAAGCGATTGATTTTTTACTAGTGCCGGGTCGGCACGGTCCTAAGAAATTAAAGGAGAGGATCACCCAGTCTCTGCAAAAAGGCGAATCCCTTTCATCCATCTTTGACCGACAGTTAAAAATGCCTAAACAGGTATCCGCGCAAATCTACTTTGCTGAACATCATGGCCAGATGGGTACGACGCTGATCGAAGCCGGTAATTACCTTCTCAAGAAGAATGAAGAGAAGCAGAAGTTTCTGAGAGTCATTCAATATCCTGTCTTTCTGGTGCTGGCGGCCATTATGCTGATGGTGCTCCTTCACAGGATCCTGTTTCCCCGCTTTCAAGCTTTATACAGCACACTGGGATCCGATCAGTCAGACAGCATGAATATTCTGCTGCGGTTTATTGAAAGCTTTCCTACTTATTTTTTTGCGTTTATATTGATCCTCGTAATCTCAACTCCATTCCTTTACTTCTTCAAAAATAAATTATTTCAAGTGAGACATATCGTTTTCCTGACAAAGTTTCCGTTGTTGTCATTTTTCATCAAGCAGGGGCACACTCATTTTTTTGCGAGGGAGCTTAGTTTTCTCCTTAAGAACGGAGTATCCATCACGGAGTCCTTAACCATCATTGAAAAGCAGTCATACCGCCCTGCTCTTCAATATATCTCCAAAAGACTTCTCAAAGGATTGAAGGAAGGAAGGCAGCTTCACGATTGCACTGCAGAATTATCACTTTTTCAGGAAGAGTTTTCATATGTGGTGGCTCATGGTCAAAAGAACGGGAAGCTGGCCGATGAATTGAAACTGTACAGCGATATTTGCTTCGGAGAACTTGAAGAGAAAGGAAATCAATTACTGAAGTACATCCAGCCAACGATTTTTGCCTTCGTCGGACTGTTCATCATGGCCATCTATTTTTCAATCATGATGCCATTATTCCAAATGATGCAAGGTATTTAACATAAACATAAGGGAGGTACATTATGCTGAAAAATGAAAAAGGGTTTACGATGATTGAGATGATGATTGTCCTGCTTGTCATTTCGGTCCTGTTATTTGTTACAATTCCAAATGTCACCAGTCAAAGTAACAAGATTAACTCAAAAGGATGTGAAGCGTTCATTCATATGGTTGAAGGGCAGGTGGAAGCGTATAAAATGGATGGAAATACGGAACCTGTCAGCATGGCTGCATTAGTCTCTAATGAGTATATAAAATCAGAGTACCAAAAATGTCCCGATGGGAGCACACTTACAATCGATGCAGAAGGGAACGTGGTCGAAGAAGGTGTGGCGAATTAATAAACTTCTTTATACACAGAGCGGTTATAGTTTCATAGAAATGTTTCTAGTCTTACTTATATTCTCAACCCTGGTAACGTTTGCTGCTTATTCAACTGAACCACTGAAAGATCAAAATGAGAAACGTTTATTCATTTCTCAACTCCAATCGGATCTCTATTGGATTCAAAGCCACAGTATTTTCTCACAATCTTCCCTCACTTTAGTCTTTTATCCATACGCCAACAAGTACATTGCGAAAGATTATTACGGGACGACGCTGGTTTCCAGGGAACTTCCAGACAGCATTAAGCTTTCAGAACTTAACAGGTTGAATGAGATAGTGTTTAACTCGTCAGGGAATACAAATCGATTCGGTCCAGTTTATTTTAATAGCAAAGACTCTACCATAAAACTCACATTCCAAATCGGACAAGGAAGATTTTATGTACAGGAACTCTAAGGGGTTTTCATTGGCTGAGAGTTTGGTCGCTTTCAGCTGTTTTATGATGATAATGGCTTTTTTCCTTCCCTTTTGCATCCGGATGGTGGTTACTCTTCAGGATAAACAACAAAGGGTGGAAGCGTTGAAATTTCTGCATGAAGGAATGGAGCGGGCGATTGTAACGAATGACTTCAATCCTCAGACCCGAACGTTCGAAGGTATCGTTTACACTTTCAGCTGGGAAGAAGCGCGCAGTGAAAACGCCTGTGTCTCTTATACAAAGGGGGGTGAGTCTCATGAAGTTTGTGCTTCTGAATAACAGGGGCTTTACGCTCTTGGATGCCCTTCTGTCTTTTGTGGTATTCTCTATCATTTCACTTAGCTTCCCGATGATTATGAAGGGGATGGAAACAATTAAAACGGACAGCGTCCCGCCCCGTTACTATGAATGGAATTTGTTTAGCGAAAACTTGGGAAATGAGATGTGGGCCAGCGGGAATATACTGATCTCACCGGATCAGATTTCGTTTGTTAAAGAGGGGGAGAGGATCACTTATGAAAGGTACCAAAACTCCATCAGGCGGAGAGTGAATGAAAGGGGGCATGAGGTGGTGCTGCAATCGATTCATTCGCTTACTTTTTCTGAATTGCCTCAAGGTGTAAAAGTGGAAGTGGATTTTGAAAGAGGGGAGTGGATGGAAAGTGAGTTTTATTATTTTTATAAGGAAAGAATTCCGGAAGCTCCTGAGTGATGATGGATTTTTATTGCCTTATTCACTCATGCTCTTAGTCCTTGTAATGACGACGGGGATTGCTTCGACAAGCCTGTTTCTAAGTAAACATCACTATTTAAACAATATGGGGAAAGTATACGAAAGAAAGGTGAGCGTTGCACACGGCGTGCTGCTTGCCATTGAACGCAGTTCTCCGGGTACGTTTAAGCAGGAAGGAGCTTTTGGTCAAACCGAAACGAAGACTACGATGTTGAGTGAAGAGGATATGGTGATGGAAATAACATATCAATCTCATGAGAAAGTGTTTCAGCCAGTCTCGGTTGTGTATAATAAGGAAACAAAACATATTATAGATTGGAAGTAGTTATTGATGGCTATATTTTTGATAGGCTTTATGGGAGCGGGTAAGACGACGGTTGGTAAAAGACTTGGCGAAATTCAGAAACTCCAGGTCATCGATATCGATGAATACATTGAAGAAAAAACAGGCAGCTTGATCAAAGATATGTTCAAGGAATATGGCGAAAATCACTTCCGGACCCTTGAATCAGCAGCTTTGAAAGAATTGATGGAGAAGGAAGCTGTGATTACAACCGGTGGAGGAATCGTTGAAAGAAAGGAAAATATAGAGCTTCTTGCACAAGAGAGAAACGTCTTCCATCTATTCTGTTCCTTTGATGTTTTATGGGGGCGGCTTGAGGGGGACAGCAATCGGCCGCTTGTACAAAAAAATTCAGTAGATGGCTTATCTAAGCTCTACGGGCGCCGTTTGCCCCTATACAGAAGTGTCAGTACGATGGAAATTGACACCACCAATAAATCAATTGATGAAATCATAAGTGAGCTGGGACAAAAAATCTCCACTGATTAGATTAAGACACGGTGGATATACTGATAAAACGGAAGGTGGTGCGTTTATGTCAGTGAATGATTACGTGAAATTTATAACTCAAACATTTGTCAAGCATTATGAAAAATCACCTCATGAACGAAAATCGTTAAAATATCAACGGAAAAATGAGCGACCGCCATTTTTGTTCAGGTGGTTTGGAATTTTGCCTTATGCCTTCATGGTATTATTTAAGAAGAATAAAAAATAGAAACCGCTTCTGTCGATAGCAGGGCGGTTTCCTTTCATTTATACTAGTGGGATTGCTGTAAGTAGAATATCCCTCCATTGATGATATCAATAGAGATTTTTGGTTCATACTGTTCTTTCAATGCCTGCCTTTCCATTTGATAAGATTCAGGCTTCTCCTCATGATCCCCGTAGAAATGATTTAACAGCTGTAAATCTTCATCCCATTTTTTCCGTGCCTCATCTGCCCATTCAAATGATTCCTTTTCGATCCCTTGCAGCAGGTAACTCTGAATGCGGTTTATGCCACTTTTAGGTTTAATAATCGGTGTCAATGTAAAGGAGAAATCAGGAATTTTAGGGGTCAGCTTTTTGGTTAATAGAAAATTGTGAAAGTCTTCTTGGATGTTTCCGTTGATCAGGTTAATGCCGATGCTCCGGATGTTGTCTTTTTTCAGGTGCGTCACATGAGATATCTTTATGTTCAGCCCAAGCCATGGATGAAGCGGTACTTGCTGCCCATTGAAATTCATCCGCTCTTCGTAGAGACGTATGTAGCCTGCAAGATTTCTTGTAGAACGGAATATTTGATGCAGACGGGGAGAGCCGAAATGTATCAGCTCTCCTTTAAAATCTTCTGCTGCCTTTTCACCATCCGTCACTAAAGAGAGCGTCATCGGGTTGGGGATACCGCCTGTCTTCTCAAGATAATGCCAGTAAAACGGCCGGTTCATTAGTTCTTTATCCAAATCGATCGTCAATTGGACGGTCATATGACCATCCCCGTTCGAAACCAGGTCGCATCCGTTCGCTGTAAAATAGCGTTCAAGAAATTGATGAATTTCGTGTTGCTGCATTTGCTCGTTCCTCCTTTAGTTCTTCTGCAAATTGGATCATGCTTGTGAGGTTATCCATTTTTATTTTCAGCTCACCCTCTGTACGGGATGAAGAGAGGATATCTGTCACATGTTCTTCAAAATCTGCGAAATCCAGACGTGTCAGGATCTCATCGAGCTGGCCGATCACTCTTTCGAATAGGTTTATTTTTTCATATAACAGCTTTAAAATATGTTCTTCCACTGTATCTCTGGTGGCGAAATTATAGATATGCACATCCTCGGTCTGACCCAAACGGTGTACTCGCCCGATTCTCTGTTCCAGCCGCATCGGGTTCCAGGGCAAGTCGAAGTTTATGACATGATGACAAAATTGAAGATTAATCCCTTCTCCACCGGCCTCAGTTGCAATTAACACTTGGGCGTGGTTCTGAAACAACTGGCGCATCCAATCTTTTTTACCGCGTTTAAATCCTCCCCTGAACGGTACAGACGAAATGCCATGCTGCTTTAAAAACCATTGCAGGTATAATTGTGTCGCACGGTATTCAGTGAAGATAATGACCTTATCATTAATTTGCTGAATCAATTCCAATGCTTTCTGCGCTTTTGAATTCGTCGTCACGTTTTCGACTTTTTTCATTAGTGCTGCAATCGTATTCTCAAATGCAGCAGAAGGATCTTCTTTTTTCTCCAACATGTTTTTAAGCGTAAAAAAAACTGATTCCCTGCTGCTGCAGGCTTCCCGCTGCAAAGTAAGGAGAGAAAATGAACTGGATGTGACCCACTCGTCATAACTGCCTTTTAACATATTGATACTATTGTATAAATCCCGTTCCGGTTCATTGAAATCGATTAGGATCGTTTTAACGTGACGTTTTGTCCATTCGATACCTGTATCGCTCCTTCTATTGCGGATCATGACTTTATTGATGAGGTGGTTCAGGTTTTCATCGTCATGAACCGTTCTGTCCCCCTTTTTGTAACGATCGGTAAAACCTGTTTCATTTCCCAGATGTCCGGGTTTTAAGAGAGAGACAAGGTGGAATATTTCTTCTATCCGGTTTTGGATAGGGGTGGCTGTGAGTAATAGACAGAACTTTTTCTTCAGGTTCTGGACAAATTCATAGTTTTTGGTTTTGTGATTTTTCAGTTTGTGAGCTTCGTCTATGATGACGAGATCATAGTCCTGTTCGTATACTTTTTCCCGGTGCGGGCTCCTTTTGGCTGTATCCATGGATGAAACGACAATATCACATTGATCCCAGACATAGCTTTTACGCTGCGGGACAGCCGGGATGAAGAATTTACTGTTTAATTCAAAGGCCCATTGAGAGACCAATGAAGCGGGGACAAGGATCAAGACTTTTTTCACCAGTCCGCGTATCATATATTCTTTCAATACGAGACCTGCTTCGATGGTCTTTCCAAGACCGACTTCATCTGCGAGAATTGCTTTGCCATTCATTGTTTCCACTACCTGTCTGGCTGCTTCGAGCTGATGGGGCAGCGGGGTGACATTTGCCAAATGTTTTGGTGCCTGCAGCCCTTCAAAGTTCGGAATTGCCAGATGCTGCTCACTTTCCACTGCAAGCTTATACAGCTCCCAATTCCCCCAGGGACCGTCATTATTTATTAATGTCTCCAGACCTTCGCCCCACTCCTCGTTAAATAGAACATCAACATTCATGTGAAAAACATCTCCTTATTTCATAGAAAAATGATTGCCGGGAACTAATAGTTAATGGTAGGATGAAAGTAGATTACCTAATGTTTTGAAAACTATAATAATCCGAACATTCACATCGATTACATTTCAACTCTATATACTTCTAGTATGACCAAATGTTACAAGGAATATTGGCGAATGATAGCAAGGGGAGAGACTGTGATTTACAGCGCCGAAGGAGCAAACATCTATTGTGTGAATCTCTCAGGCAAAAAGACTCTTGCTGGACGCAGCTCTGGAGAGTGTTTCCAATTGGAAACCACCAAAGGGGAAAGCCGTTTTACCGGTAAACTTTCAGGTGAAAGGACAGAGAAACTTCTTTTGAAAAAGGGGTTTTTCTGTCCTTTTTTCATGCGCTGCGGCGGGAGTTGTATGTTCTTTGGCTAAAGATTTGGAGCGGGAAGATAACAGATTGAAAGACTTGATGAAAATAAGGGGGAAGTCTAATGGCAGATTTAAAGCAAACACCTCTATACGAAGTGTACAAAGAATATGGAGGAAAAACGATCGACTTCGGAGGCTGGGCTTTACCGGTTCAATTCTCAAGTATTAAAGAGGAGCACGAAGCAGTCAGAACCCGTGCTGGGCTTTTTGATGTGTCTCATATGGGAGAAATAGAAGTCAAGGGCGAAGATGCTCTGGCATACTTACAAAAAATGATGACCAATGATGTGTCCAAAATCAAGGACGGCGGTGCTCAATACACGGCCATGTGCTACGATGACGGAGGTACAGTGGACGACCTGCTGGTCTATAAAATAAAAGATAACGACTATTTATTGGTCGTCAATGCAGCGAACATCGATAAAGATTACGAATGGCTCAAGCAGCACGGTACAGATGGTGTTGAAATCAACAATATCTCGGAACATATGGCTCAGTTGGCATTGCAGGGGCCGCTTGCTGAAGGAATCCTGCAGAGACTTACAGACAATCTTTCTTTAAGTGACATAGGATTCTTTAAATTTCAGACCGAAGTGAATATCAATGGAAGGCACGCCCTTGTGTCCCGCACCGGCTATACAGGCGAGGATGGTTTTGAAATCTACTGTAACGCAAATGATGCGGCGGGAATATGGAAAGATATTTTGAAAGAAGGCGAACAGGATGGGGTGCTGCCTTGTGGTCTGGGTGCGAGGGATACTCTCCGCTTCGAAGCGAACCTTGCATTATACGGACAGGAACTTTCAAAATCCATTACGCCGATCGAAGCTGGAATCGGATTTGCTGTTAAAGTGAACAAAGATACTCCATTTATAGGTCAGGAGGTCCTCAAACAACAAAAAGAGGACGGGGCTTCGAGGAAAATTGCCGGAATTGAAATGGTCGACCGGGGAATACCGCGACACGGGTATAAAGTTTTTTCTGGCGAAGAAGAAATCGGGGAAGTGACAACGGGTACTCAATCTCCAACATTAAAGAAAAATGTCGGGCTTGCTCTAATGAGAAAAGAATTTACTTCATTGGATACAGAAGTCCAGGTGGAAATCAGAGGAAAAAAAGTAAACGCAAAAGTAGTTCCGACACCATTTTATAAGAGAACAAATTAATAGGGAGGAATGACGGTCATGAAGCATCGTTATTTACCGATGACAGAGCAAGATCAACGGGAAATGTTAGACAGCATTGGAGTAAAAAGCATCGACGATTTATTTGAAGATATTCCTGAGAAAGTTCGCTTCAAAGGTGAATACAACATCAAATCTGCGAAGTCAGAAACAGGTCTGGTAAAAGAATTGACTGAAATGGCTGCAAAAAATGCTGATTTGAAAAGTCATACATCCTTCCTTGGAGCAGGCGTATATGACCATTATGCACCGATCATCGTAGATCACGTCTTATCACGTTCAGAGTTTTATACGGCTTACACACCGTATCAGCCTGAAATATCACAAGGTGAACTTCAAGCGATCTTTGAATTCCAGACGATGATTTGCGAGCTGACGGGTATGGATGTTGCTAATTCATCCATGTACGATGGGGGTACGGCATTGGCCGAGGCGGCAATGCTGAGTGCAGGTCAGACCCGGCGCAAGAAGGTCCTTGTCTCAAGTACTGTTCATCCTGAATCACGTGATGTATTGAAGATGTACGCGAAAGGGCAGTACATCGATGTCGTGGAAATCCCGCATACCAACGGGGTGACCGATGTGGAAGAGCTCAAGAAGTTATTGAGCAGTGAAATCGCAGCCGTGATCGTCCAATATCCCAACTTCTTTGGGAGAGTCGAAGAATTAAAGGCGATTGAAGAAGTGACTCACAGTGAGAAAGCTATGTTTGTCGTGTCTTCGAATCCACTTGCTCTGGGTGCCCTGACACCTCCGGGTGAACTTGGTGCCGACATTGTTGTCGGAGACGCACAGCCGTTTGGGATCCCAAGTGCTTTCGGGGGACCTCACTGCGGGTATTTTGCAGTAAGTAAAAAATTGATGCGTAAAGTGCCTGGCCGTCTGGTCGGTCAAACGGTCGATGAAGAAGGACGAAGAGGGTTTGTTTTAACACTGCAGGCACGTGAGCAGCATATCCGCCGTGACAAAGCAACTTCCAACATCTGTTCAAACCAGGCCTTGAATGCACTGGCAGCTTCTGTGGCCATGACTGCATTAGGTAAACAGGGTGTCAAAGAGATGGCGATGCAAAACATCCGAAAAGCACACTATACAAAAGAAGCATTAAAGGCGAATGGTTTTTCCATCGCATTTGAAGGACCTTCTTTCAATGAGTTCGTCGTAAAAGTGAACGGACCGGTGAAAGAAATCAATAGAAAGCTGTTAGAAAAAGGAATCATCGGGGGCTATGATTTGGGGCTGACTGATGAAAACCTGCATAATCATATGTTAGTTGCCGTTACTGAACTTCGCAGCAAAGAAGAAATTGATGCATTTGCGAAAGAATTGGGGGATTGTCATGAATAACAAACAAGATCAGCCTCTTATCTTTGAATTATCGAAAGAAGGACGGGTTGGTTACAGCCTGCCTGAACTGGATGTACCGGAAGTAGATGTAACAGAATTAATCCCTGCTGAATATGTACGTACGGAAGAGCCGGAGTTGCCGGAAGTATCTGAATTGGATATCATGCGTCATTATACAGCACTATCCAAACGGAACCACGGTGTGGATTCAGGCTTCTATCCACTGGGATCCTGTACGATGAAATATAACCCCAAGGTGAACGAAAACGTCGCGAGGTTGAATGGATTCGCACATATTAATCCACTTCAGGAACCTGAAAGTGTCCAAGGAGCACTAGAGTTGATGTATGATCTTCAGGAACACCTGAAAGAAATTACGGGCATGGATGAAGTGACCCTCCAGCCTGCTGCCGGTGCACATGGTGAATGGACAGGTCTGATGATGATCCGTGCATATCATGAAGCAAACGGCGATACGAAACGTACAAAAGTCATCGTTCCCGATTCCGCACATGGTACCAATCCGGCAAGCGCTACCGTTGCAGGCTTTGAAACCATAACAGTGAAATCGGATGATAATGGTCTGGTCGATTTAGAGGATTTGAAGCGTGTTGTGGGAAATGACACTGCAGCACTCATGCTGACGAATCCCAACACTCTGGGATTATTTGAAGAAAATATACTTGAAATGGCTGCAATCATCCATGAGGCAGGCGGAAAGCTGTACTATGATGGTGCAAACCTGAATGCTGTATTATCCAAAGCAAGACCTGGTGATATGGGATTTGACGTCGTTCATTTGAATCTTCATAAGACCTTTACGGGTCCTCATGGAGGCGGGGGGCCTGGGAGCGGTCCGGTCGGGGTGAAAGAAGACCTGATCCGTTATCTGCCAAAACCGGTACTTGTGAAAAATGGCGATCAGTTTGAATTTGACTACAATCGCCCCGATTCAATCGGCCGTGTGAAACCTTACTATGGAAACTTCGGTATCAATGTTCGCGCGTATACGTATATCCGTACGATGGGGCCGGATGGACTGAAGGCCGTGACAGAAAATGCAGTCCTTAACGCAAACTATATGATGAGAAGACTGGCTCCGCATTTTGATCTTCCGTATGACAGACATTGTAAGCATGAATTCGTCATCAGCGGGAAGCGTCAGAAGAAGCTGGGCGTACGCACACTTGATATTGCGAAAAGACTGCTTGACTTTGGTTATCACCCGCCAACCATCTACTTCCCGTTGAACGTAGAAGAGTGTATGATGATCGAACCGACTGAAACTGAGTCTAAAGAAACACTCGATTCGTTCATCGATGCCATGATCCAGATAGCAAAAGAAGCAGAAGAAACACCTGAAATTGTTCAGGAAGCACCGCACACCACCGTTGTTAAACGAATGGACGAAACCCTTGCAGCAAGAAAGCCGATCCTCCGGTATTCTCCGGAAGCTACACTTTAAAACGTTGAGGGATTGTGCTTCAGCAGGTAAAAGGAATTAAAAAAAGGATTGCCGTTTTGGCAATCCTTTTAAATTTTGATAAGAAAGTTTTGTCCAGCAGCTTCAGCGCCTGGCGCCTTAAGATTTTTCTGTCGGGCGTTCAAAAAGGAGCTTCTGCTATTCTTTTTATTTCTTATGCTTGATTTTACCTGTCCACTTTTTGAACCCGCCTTTTAGCTGGTGAAGATCCCGGTAGCCTTTACGGCGCAGCATCTGGGCTGCACGGGCACTTCTCATGCCGCTCTGGCAGTACAAATATACAGGCTGATCATTGCGAATTTCTTTTTGTCTCATTTTCAATTGGGAAAGAGGGATATTGCGGGCACCAAGGATATGACCATTGTCAAACTCATTTGATTCCCGTACATCGATCAGCTGGGCTTTTCGGTAACCAGCTTTAAACTCGTCCTCTGTTAATGTGTTGACCACTCTCTTTTGATTGAAGTAAGTAAAAAGCGAATAAGCGATAATTCCGCCAAGTACTACTAATAGAATAAACAAACCATCCATCTTGCTTTCATGCTCCTTTCTGCAAATGCACTAACTACTATTATATTCATGATTTACCGGAGAATCAAAAGAAATTTACTATTTGCTGAAAAGAGTTTCCAATCTGTTTTTCTTTGTTTTTGGATAAGGATTTGGTAGACTAGTAACGAATTGAATACATAGTGATGATAAAAGCTGATAAATAAAAGAGGTATGTCATATGTCAAAAGAAACATGGAGATTCATCGACTCCGGCAATTGTTCCCCTTCATATAATATGGCGCTGGATGAAGCGCTGCTGGATTGGCACAGTGAAGGGAAGATCCCGCCGACCATCCGTTTTTACGGATGGGACCCTGCTACATTGTCAGTCGGCTATTTCCAAAAGGTGGAAAAAGAAATCAATATGGACGCAGTAAAAGAACACGGATTAGGTTTTGTAAGGCGCCCGACAGGCGGGAGAGGAGTTCTGCACGATGATGAACTGACTTACAGTGTCATCGTCTCTGAAGACCATCCAGAAATGCCAAAAACCGTAACGGAAGCATACAGAGTCATTTCAGAAGGGATATTGAAAGGTTTCCAGGGGCTTGGACTCGAGGCCTACTTTGCCGTTCCGAAAACGGCAGAAGAACGGGAA
>NZ_JABMCR010000117.1 GCF_013179555.1 Bacillus haikouensis | reverse complement strand
TGTGGATATTCACTTCCGGTTCGATGATCGGAAGCAGATCAGACGCTATGATTCTCTTTCCGATTTCGAATTGCTGTTCCACCACAGCCTTGATCCCCGATTCATCCGGCTCATGGATGACCGAACGCATTTTGGTCCCGAATATATGCCGTTCATTGGCTCGGCGAAGCGTCTCATCCAGATCAGGATTCGGCTTCATGAGCTGCACTCCGTTTTCTTTTTCAGCCAGTCCTTTGTCCACTTTTAAGAATGGGACTATATTATGATCAGCCAGATAATCCGCCGTATACTTCCCCTCTACCTTACTGTCCATCGTCTGCTCGAACAGGATCACTCCGAGGATGTGCTCTGAGCTGAACGCGGGAGACGTGATAATTCTCGTGCGCATCTGATGCACCTGATCAAACATTTCATCCTCATTCGAATAGGAGTCCCCCATCACGCCATACGCTTCCAACGCTTTCGGTGTACTGCCACCGCTTTGATCCAGCGCCGCAATAAATCCTTTGCCATTCTTCATTCGTTCCAGTTGACTCTGATTCATACGTTCCACTCCTTTTCATTAACTCTTCTGGTAAAGCTTCCTCTATACTAGTTCCCCATTTTCACGGGAGTTAACATATATAATCTTGGAAATGGACGTTTATTCAGAGTTTGGGATCTATTTTTAATATAGTTAAGACACCTAATCACCATAAACGGAGACATCCCCAAGCGGATGTCTTCTTTCAGGTCACTCCCCTTCCTCAAGCCCTCTCTTATGAAACAAGTAGAACTCCCTGGCAAGATACGTGGGTGTATACGGCATATCCATTTCGCAGCCAGGCTTCGACCGTTCCCAACACGGCTGCCGCATCAGCCTGGTGCTTTCCTTCTTTATTAAAAAGGCAGAGCAGGCGCCTGAAGAGGCAGCTGGGTGATGTGGGAAAAGGCAGAGACCATGTGGTTTCTGCCTTTTTTATTGGGTATCTGGATGTTGTGGTGGAAAATATCAGGGTATCACATTACTATATTTAACGAGTTATATTCAAATTTTTAATCATCCAGTGCTTTATCAATGATAGGACCGTTCCAGGCTGCATAGCTTTTGTGTGATCCATATCATTTCCTTTTATGATTTCTATATCCCATCCAAGGTGTTCTAACTCTTGTTTATTTTTTTGAAGTATACCGATAATATCTACGGTTACACTGCCAAAGTTTTCTCCGTAAACAATCGTGTCTTTTTCCCCGGCGAACGCCAATCTTGGCATAACTAATTTATGCTGAATTGCTCGATCATCAAATTCCAATAAATTCTTGTACATTGTAACAAATTGTTTCGTTTGATTTGTGTCGATCTTTACCTGTATGTTATCCCAGTCAACCTTTTCTGGATTAACCTGATCATGTTCGTTAATGACAGGAGAATTTTGATTATACAAAGCTTGTTCGAATGTTTTATTTGTTACTGCCATCATTTCTTTATATGGACCATCTATTGGCGGAAAGCCACCCATGATTAAGCTTTCTACTCTATTTGTCCGAATGGCTAATTGCAATCCAACTAAAGCTAACCAGGAATATCCATAATAACTAAACTTCTTAACGTTCATTTCATCAGCTATTGTTATCAAATCTTTTACTATATTTTCAGGTGTGAGATTCTCAGGGTTCGGATGTTGCATACGGTGTCCTTCGTAGTCGAAATATAGAATCTGAAACTCGTCCACAAGCCCCTCAATAAAATGTTTTCCTAATTCGGGGTCTACTCCCCACAACTTCAAGTTTTCAGCTTCTTGTCCATGTACAGACTCTTTAGCAACTGGAAGCATGATAACAGGAGAGTCGGGATCCCCGACTAAACCAACCTTTAATTCTGATTCATCCGTAAGTTTTATGTTCTTCTCCATATTTATCACTCCTAAAATGTTTATACTATCATCGTATAACATTCATGCAATATTTCGGTTTTTCAACTTTCTCCCCTTATTTATTAGGCTTTTATTTAAAATATGTTAATGTAGCACTTGAAGGTTTTACTTTAAAAAAGGAGACTATAAATGAAGTCATACACCCCTAAACAAATGGCAAACGCCCTAAATGTCAGCACAACCACTTTGAGAAGATATGAAGCACAAGACCTCATTCCTCTTGTACCAAGAACGAATAGTAATCACCGATTTTATCAACCGATTCATTTCCAAGCTTTTACTACCATTAGAGCACTGTTAAAAGGATATGACATACCCATTGTTTACGAAGTTATGAGAATGATTAAAAGCTCAAGGTTTGAAGAAGCCTTATGGCTTGTGAATGAACAGCAATTCCAAATACAAGTGGAGAAACAGCGAGTGGAAGAAATCCTGACGATGATTCAACATGCTGAATTTACTCAATACAAAGATCTAAAATTAAAGGAATGTATGAGTATTGGAGAGTCCGCAAAAATAGCGGGAGTAAATACTTCAGCCATCCGCCATTGGGAAAATGAAGGATTAGTCCATTCAGAAAGAAATAAAGAAAACGGTTATAGAATGTTTTCGATATCTGAGCTTCGAAAAATACTGATAATAAGCAGTTTGAGAAAAACCGTTTATTATATAGAAAATATGAAGAAATTATTAAACGATCTAGACACACAAAACTACGATAAAATCGAACAATCCTTTCAGGTAGCATTGGAAAACTTGAACAATCAACTATTACTTCAATTAAAAGGAATTGCAGAACTGATGAAATATATACACTGTTACCAAGGATTAAATCCTTAAAAAAGAGATAAGCCCGCGCCTAACTCTACATCCAGGACAACGGTTCAATCGTATTAGAGGGATGCCATAATAAAACTTTTGTTTGTTCTATCACCACCAACTAATCCGATTTATATCATAATTGTTGTTTAACTATTAAAAGGTCATTCCACTATTTATTCCGATGCCCCTTTCTATTTAAAGAATTTTAAAAATCGCCTCCTTGCTCCCTCATTTGCAACTATCGATTTCATCGCCAATTGATTATCTTTCTATCTGTTTATAAATCTAACCCCATATGCCTAAAAAAAAGATCCCTCCCTCCAAACCGGATGACGAATCTTACCTTGTTTCGTTTATTATCATTAATATAATTCGAATCTATGAGTCCTCAAGCAATCAACTAAAAAAACAGTGCATCCTTCAGACTTGCCGGATACACTGTTTTCTATTTTACTCTTATTCGTTATAGGACATGCCCTGCATCAAAGTGTCGTCAAAAACATAGAAATAGCCGGGAAGTACGTAATCAGCATCAGGTCGAGAACCATTACCAGGATGAACGGGGTGACGGCCTGTATAAGTTTGTAGAGTGAGCTTAGGAACCGATCATCATCATATCCAATTCAAAATATAAACATACACAAAGGCAATAGCCGTTATCGAAAGAAAATAGACTCCATTCCACTTAAATGCAACTGTTACACCATTTCTCTGAACACACTGGCTGATGATAATATTCATAGCATTCAAAGGAGAAATGGCGGATGACAGCATCCAGGTAAAAATACACATAAACGCTACACTGGCGACAGCTACATTAGGCATGTCTGTAAAGTCCAACGAGGTTAAAATTAAGGGTGTAACGATAATTTGATGCACTCCGAGAAATGCCATAAAGGTAACCAAAAGGATGATAAAGAGAAACAAAACACCAATGGATTGTGTGGCCGACCACTTTATGGACATCTCCAATAGCTCTTTGACGGGTGTATGGGAAACAGCATTCCCGAACAGCCCTGCACTTAAGAATAGGCAAATTTCCATTTTTTGCGAGTGAAGCTTGTTCTTATAGAGAATAATTTCTTCCTTTACGATCGATTTCCTTTTCCGTAAGATCACCCAGGCTGCGGGAACCAGAAAACAAATGATGCTAACCAGGAGTAGCATGGTCTTCTGAAAAACCTGCTCCATCACAATCAACAACACAACCAATCCAAGCACAAAACCAAAGAGGAGATACATATCCTTTTTATCCCCTTTAGCATGTGAAACCATTACGTTTTTTTCCTCGGCTGCAGCAGTCTCTTCTACTATCTTAGGTCTAAAAAGAACGATTCCTACAGTCATTTGAATAACGGCAAAAATGACTCCTACGGCGACATATGAGAGATAGGTAATATCTAAATAAAATAAGACAATCCCCACTGAAGCAAAAAATGGTGACCAAATAACCGCCGGGGTAAACCCTACATAATAGGATCTTGATAGTAACTTTGACGGAAGGTGTATACTTTCCACAAACCCGTGAACAATCCTTAAGGCACCCATATTTAAGATAGGTGCCAGGGTTAGCATAAACGTGCTTATTCCATAAAACGTTTTCCTGGGGTTGCTTTTTAATTCGTTCAAATAAAGGATTACAGAATCAATGATCCCTTCTCTTCTCAGTGGCACTGACAGAAGTGGAGCTAAAATGAGAATCGATAACAGGGGCATATTCTGGGTGATTCCCTGGACTAGATCAAAGCCTGTATCTCCAACGGTATAGTGAATGATTCCCCCTGCAGTAAACAGAGCAAGTGTAAATATCCGGCCATTCCACTCTAATAAAGGAAGGAATAGTAAAAATACGGCAGTGGCCACTATGTTAAATACCAAACCAATATAAACGCTTGGCGCAAAAGCCTCAACAATATAAAGAAAACACATACTCATGATGAGAGAAAAACGTAACATGTTGTCCCTTCTCTCTTTAAGTCTCTTACAATCTACTACTCCAAATATGCCGTTCAGAGGGTGGGTTCCTTATCCCCTTTGTACTTTATCCTGAAGAGGAGCACGACGAATTAATACATTCCTGAATTCATCCCCGAGTTGTTCAGTAGTTGCCCCGCCGCCGAGATCAGGGGTTAGAATATCCTTTTGGGAAAGTATCTCCTGAATGGTTAACAAAATAGCACGCCCCCATTCTTTTTCACCAAAGTGATCCATCATCTGACTGACCGACCATATTGCAGCAAGAGGATTAGCAAGCCCCTTTCCGGCAATATCAGGAGCAGAGCCGTGGATGGGTTCGAACATGGAAGGATACTTTCGTTCGGGATTTATATTAGCCCCTGCTGCCAAACCAAGGCCTCCTGTAATGGCAGCACCTAAATCAGTTAAAATATCACCAAATAAATTGGAAGTCACCACAATTTCAAATCTTTCAGGCTGAAGGACGAAATAAAGGCTCGCTGCGTCCACCAGGTATGAGTAGGTTTGAACATCAGGATAATCTTTCCCTACTTCATTAAATACCTCATCCCAGAATACCATGGAATAATTAAGGGCATTCGCTTTGCTGATGCTTGTCAGGGTCTTCTTCTGTTTACGCGCTTCTTCAAATGCGTAACGAATAATCCGTTCCGTACCTTTCCGTGAAAATACTCCCGTCTGCAGTACTACTTCCTCCGGCTTTCCTTTAAAAAGCCAATCACCCGCTCCAGCATATTCTCCTTCGCTGTTCTCCCGAATCACTAGAAAGTCTATTTCCTTTTCACCTTTATTCTTAAGGGGGGTTAAATCAGAGTGTAAGAGTTTAATAGGTCTGAGGTTAACATACTGATCAAACTTCTTACGTATTTCCAATAGTAATTCCCAAAGAGAGATGTGATCGGGGACTCCTGGATATCCTACTGCTCCCAAGTAGATGGCATCGAATTCTTTCAATTGATCAATGCCATCGTCGGCCATCATCTTCCCGGTATCCACATAATACTCACATCCCCAAGGAAATTCCGTAAAGCTGAAAGAAAGCCTTGGATCGATTCCTTCAATCATCTTTAATACCTTTACACCTTCTGACACGACTTCAGGGCCTATCCCATCCCCTGGAATAAGGGCAATCTTCATATGTTTCATTTTCCTGACCTCCTATGCTTTTGGTCCCCCGGCAACATATAACACTTGACCGCTTATAAAGGACGAATCCGGGCTCGCAAAAAAGCTTGCGGCTTGTGCGATATCTTCCGGTGTACCTGCCCTGTTGACCGGAATTTGTTTCACTTTGGCTTCTATCAGTTCATCAAAAGTGATTCCAAGTCGATCTGCTACTTTCTTCGTCATGTCCGTCATGATAAAACCTGGAGCAATCGAGTTCACCGTGATATTATATTTCCCCAGTTCAATGGCTAATGTCTTTGTAAACCCCTGTATGCCCGCCTTAGCCGCAGCGTAATTAGCCTGACCTCTGCTTCCAAGTGCTGAGACCGAAGATAGATTAATGATACGTCCATAGCGATTTTTCACCATTAATTTCTGGGCAGATTTACTGCAAAGGAACGTGCCTTTTAAATGCACACTCATCACATCATCCCAATCATCTGGACTCATCTTATATAATAGATTGTCACGAATAATTCCTGCATTATTAATTAATATATCTACTTTCCCATGCTCACCTTCCACCTCGGCGAATAGCTTTTCAACATCCACTTCCTTGGTGACATCTGCTGCTACTGCCTTAACCGAAAGACCCTTATCAATGAACTGATGGTAAGTCTCCAATAAAACTTGTTCACGAATGTCTACTAAATAAACATACGCACCTTCTAAGGCAAGCTTCTTGGAAATCTCCCTGCCGATTCCCATGCTTGCCCCAGTCACAACGGCTACCTGATTCTCCAGGTTTAGCATGATTTCACTCCTATCTATGATTCTGGTATAATAGCTCAAGTTGTTCCTCGTATTCCGCTACGATGTTCTGTATGATCTCTTTAGCACTTCTAATTTCCTTGATTAATCCGATTGTCTGGCCCAATGAAATGACGCCTGAATGGTCATTTCCGGTAGCAAGTAATTCCTGATAGGATTCACCGCTAATATAAGGAAAAATCTCTTCTAGCGAAGCTCCTGCTCTCTCCTTTTCTACAAGCTCGATTGCACGTCCCGTTTTCATCACTCTCATTGCTTTTCCAATCGATTTTTTCACAAGGATGGTATCCGTTTCTTGTAAACCAATTAATTTACTTTTAAGTGAATCATGTAGACTGACTTCCTTTGAAGCTAAAAACCTTGTACCCATCTGAATGCCTTGCGCTCCTAAAGCAAATGCAGCAAGAGCAGATTTCCCTGTGGAAAATCCACCAGCTGCAATAACAGGTATTGATAGTTCCTCCACTGCCTTCTGAATTAAAGTAAGACTTGTAACGTCTTCTTTACCAGGGTGGCCGCCACACTCATAACCAACTACAACGACTGCATCACATCCGATCGCCTCTGCCTTTTTAGCAAATCTGACAGATGGCACTACATGAACCACTTTTATCCCGTTTCCTTTCAAACTGTTCATATATTTCTCAGGGTTGTTTCCAGATGTAAAGACAACTGGAACATGAGCTTCTATGGCAGCCTCAACAAATTCATCCATCGGCTTACGGATTCCAATGGCAATATTGGCTCCAAATGGCTTAGAGGTGAGTTTTCTTGCAGCCCTTATATCTTCCAACATGTCTTCCTTGGAAGAATAGCTCCCTGCTGTTATGAGTCCAAGTCCTCCCGCTTCTGATACTGCGGAAACGAGTGAAGATGTTCCAAGCCCCTGCAGCCCGCCCTGGATGATGGGATAGCGAATGTTAAACATCTTTGTTATTTCCGTATTCATCCTATTCTTTCCACCTTTGAGAGCTTAAATGTTCCAGTACAATGGCTCAGAAGTTCACCGTCATCCGTCTTTAATCTTCCTTCAATGAATACCGTATTCCGGTTTTGATGAATAATCGTTGCTTCCGAAAGTATCGTTCCTTCCACAACAGATTTTAGATATTGAATGTTCAAATGAAGCGTCGCTACTTCATCGAAACCCAGTGATCTTCCAGCCATCCCCATTGCTGTATCAAGAACAGACGCATATATGCCTCCATGAACTGAATTTCTCACATTAATAAACCCTTTCTGGATTGGAAGAGCCAGTAAAACATAGCCTTCTTTAAATTCTTTTAGTTGTAATCCGATGAAATTCCAGAATAGGCTATTTTCGAAATCAGCTTTTACATTCTGCAAATGATCTGCTGTCATGAAAATGCCCCCTTTCCATCTTCTGAAAGTTCAGCATGGTTGGCAATAACAGAAAGGTTCTCCCCATTTATCACACGGATAAGATTCTCTGCTATCAGGATGGAGGTCTGCCGTGCTGCTTCAAATGTGACCCCTCCAATATGTGGACTTATCGTCACTTGCTTCAGCTGAAAGAATGGATGATCAGTAGGCGGCGGTTCAGTTGTAAATACGTCGATTCCAGCACCAAGAATTCGATTCTGACTCAATGCCTCCGTTAAATCTTGCTCATTAATCACTCCGCCCCTGGCAGTGTTAATTAGTACTGCTGTTTTCTTCATATGCATCAGCAATTTATGATCAACAAGCTTATTTGTTTCTTTCGTTAGCGGGATATGTAAACTCACTGCATCACTTTCAGAAAAGACTTTTTCCAACGATGTGGTTAATTTCACGCCTATATCATCAGCAGCCTGCTGTTTTTCATTGTCAATACTTCTGACATACGCCATCCCCTTCATCCCGAAACCATGTACTAAAATTCTCGCAACCTTTTGAGCTATGCTGCCGAATCCAACAATGCCCAGTTGCTTCCCTTCCAGTTCATGGGTATATTCTCCATCCCTTGACTGAAAGTTTCCTGCTTTGGTTTTCCTATCAAAAAATGCTGTTTTTTTCATGACCGCCAATAGCAGGCTCACCGCATGTTCTGCGGTTGCCGTACTATTCAGTTTTGGTGCATGTAAAATGGGAATCCTCTTTGTCGTTGCATAACGTACATCAATATTATCAAGACCCACTCCTGCCCCAGAAATGGCTTTTACTTGCTGGCAACTCTCCAAAATAGCAGGTGTGATCCTGGCCGGAGCCCGGAGGATGATTCCATCGACATGATGTTGTTCGAGGTAATCGCATATCTCCCCTTCGTTAAATCCAGTAAACTTCTTTACTTGAGCATATTTGTTCAGTAGATCCTCCCCATCTGGATGATACATGGGAAGAATCTGAACAATATGAGGCTTATTCACAGCACCACTCTCCCTTTGAGACATCCCCGGCTAGACTTGCAGATTTTCAATAATTGTCGTTATTCCCTGGCCGCCGCCAATACAAAGTGTGACTAAACCATATTTTTCACCCCTGCGTTCCAACTCGTGAAGAAGCTTCGTCATCAGGATCGCTCCTGTTGCTCCAATTGGATGCCCCAAGGCAATGGCCCCTCCATTTACATTTACTTTGTTGATGTCCATACCTGATTCACGAATCACTGATAGCGCCTGGGCGGCAAAAGCTTCATTCAACTCGATCAGACCCATATCATTAATTGTGAGTCCACATTGCTTTAATGCTTTAAATGTAGAAGACACTGGTCCGATCCCCATTATTTCTGGAGAGACTCCGCTCACAGCCTGTGCGATGATTTGGGCTTTCGGCTTTATCCCGTATTCACTCACTTTATCCTCATTCATCATTAGAATCGCGGAAGCACCATCATTTCGGCCGCTTGCATTACCGGCTGTCACAGTGCCGTTTTCCTTAAAGACGGCCTTCAGCTTTGAGAGTTTTTCGATCGTCGTGCTCCGGGGATGTTCGTCAACACTAAATTGTAGAGTGTTTCGTTTCTCCTTATATTCAACTGGTACAATTTCCTTCTCAAACCGTCCAGATTCAATGGCAGACTGAGCAAGCTCTTGGCTTCTGAGGGCAAACTCATCCTGCTCCGATCTGCTGATGTTGAATTTTTCAGCAAGGTTTTCTGCTGTCAAACCCATCGTCAGGTTGCCGTACTTTTCGATAGGCTGGGAGCACGGTTGACTTTCCGTATTCGGATCCAGTACTTGCGAATTACCGACCTGAAATCCATACCGTGCATTTCGAATATAGTAGGGGGCTGTACTCATGCTTTCAGCTCCTCCAGCTATCACAACATCCGAATAACCAAGTCTTATTTGCATATCTGCATTATTAACGGCTTGAAGGCCTGATCCGCACTGTCTATGAACGGTATACCCGGTAACCTCGATCGGGAGCTGAGCCCGCAGTGCAGCGAGACGGCCAAGATTTGAGGTATCTGCACTTTGCTTTGCCTGACCGAGAATGACTTCATCTACTTCCACTTCAGTCTGACTTCGATTCAATACTTCCCTGATGACTTTCTCTGCAAGATGGTCTACAGGAACACCTTTTATCGTTCCTCCCATCCTCCCAATCGCTGTACGGACGGATTCAACAATATATGGCTGGTTCATTCCTTACACCCCCACATATGAGGATTCGCGTTTGAGTTCATTCGCAATGATGTTGCGCTGAATTTCAGACGTTCCTTCATAAATTTTTGTGATTCTGGCATCACGATAGTAGCGCTCTATTGGATAATCCCTCATATATCCGATTCCGCCATGTATTTGTACCGCTAAATCCGCGACTTTGTTATATACTTCCGAAGCAAATAATTTCGCTATGGCAGCTTCTTTCACTACCCTCTTTTTTTGATCGGTCATCCATGCAACACGATACGTCATCGATCTAAGAACCTCGATCTGCATACTTATTTCTGCAAGCATATGCTGAACGGCCTGTACTTCGATGATCGGTTTGCCAAACTGTTCCCGTTCCTGTGTATATTGCAGGCAATGTTCGAGAAGCTTCTCACATGATCCAAGGTTTCTTGCCGCAAGACCGGCGCGCCCATTCGCCAGAATTTTTAAAGCATTGATATAGCCCTGTCCTTCTGTTCCAAGGACGTTTTCTGCAGGAACCTCCATATTTTCAAAGAAGAGCTCAGCTGAATGAGATCCTTTTAATCCCATTTTCTCTTCTACTTTTCCTAAAACAAAGCCGGGGAAATCCTTTTCTACGATAAAGGACGTGATTCCTTTGGCTCCTTTGGCACGATCTGTTACAGCCATCACGGTAAATACATGCCCATCGACTGCGTTGGTAATATAGTGTTTGGAACCATTCAGGATATACTTATCTCCTTGTCTGACCGCAGTCGTTTTCAACGCTGCTGCATTGGATCCGGCACTTGGTTCCGTTAAGGCAAATGCGCCAATCCATTCTCCAGTGGCCATTTTAGGCAAATATTTCTGCTTTTGTGCTTCTGTCCCTAACTCGACGATCCCGACAGACCCTATCCCAGTGTGCGCCCCGATCAAGGTTGTATAGCCATTATGTGTTTTACCAAGCTCCTCATAGATGGCACATTTCCCCACCATATCAAGGCCAAGACCACCGAATTCTTCCGGGATACTTAAACCGAAGAGTCCCATTTCCTTCGACATTTCAACCAGCTTTTCCGGTATCATATCCTTCTCTTCAATTTCCATGGCCAAAGGTTCTGCTGCTTCTTTCACAAACTTCCGTACATTATCTCTTAAAAATGTTATATCCTCTGAAAAATTAAAGTCCATCTGTACCTCTCCCTTATTGATTAGTAAATTCCGCTGCTCGTTTTTCCAGGAATGCTGATGTGCCTTCCTGTTTATCCTCTGTTCCAAATGCTACAGCCTGTGAAAGCTTCTCTATCAGCATGGCTGTCTCGAGATCAATATCAAAGCCTTTATGAACAACTAGTTTTGCCAGTTTGATAGCAACCGGACCTTTTTTATAAATCTGAGCGGCCACCTCTTCTACTTGCTTATCCAATTCACCATCAGGAGCAAGATAGGAAACAAGGCCGATCCTTTCTGCTTCCTCTCCATCAATCATCTTACCGGTGAGAATCATATCAAGGGCCCGTCCCTTTCCAATAATCCTGGAGAGGACCTGTGTCCCTCCTGCTCCGGGAATGATCCCAAGGTTGAGCTCAGGCAAACCGAACGTTGCTCTTTTTGCAGCAACCCGTATATCACAAGCCAAAGCAAGCTCGCATCCCCCACCAAGGGCATAGCCCTCTACAGCCGCGATCGTCACTTTGCTGCATTGTTGTATTTTTTTATATAGTCCCTGCATCCCTGGTATCAGGGCATCCAGCATGTTCTTTTGTTGCAGCTGCAAAATATCTGCTCCTGCAGCAAATGACTTTTCCCCGGCCCCTTTTACCACAATGACCTTTATTTCATCGTTTGCTTCTGCCCATCCGAAAGCATCCTCCATCTCTTGAAGGGTTTCGAGGTTCAGGGCATTTCGGAATTCCGGACGGTTGATCGTCAGCCACATCGCCCCCTGTTCGATTTGAACAAGCAAATGTTCATACTGATGCACGCTCTCATCCCCCTTAAGAATAGTGATAAAAACCACTTCCGCTCTTTTTCCCAAATCGTCCTGCTTTTACGTATTTAAGCAAGAGAGGACTAGGTCGATATTTTTCACCTAGTGTCTGATGCAAGTACTCCATATTTCTTAACCGGGTATCCAACCCTACTAAATCTGCCAACTCAAGTGGTCCCATCGGATGATTGAGTCCAAGCTTCAATGCTTTATCAATATCTTCAGCCGAGGCCACACCCTCCATCAGCATATTCATCGCTTCATTTCCAATCAGGCAATTCATTCTGGAAGTGACAAACCCAGGCAATTCATTTACTTCGACGGTTTCTTTCTTGAGTCTCTCGCCGACTTCTTTCACACGTTGTACTGTTGCGTCAGATGTCTCCAATCCACGGATGACTTCGATCAGCTTCATTTTATGAACAGGATTAAAGAAATGCATGGCCACCACTTTATCCGGACGCGACGTTTGAGCCCCAATTTCTGTCGGACTCATAGTTGATGTATTAGTGGCTAAAATGGTCCCTTCAGAACAGATAGAATCCAGCCTTTTGAAAATATCAATCTTTAATTCCATTTTTTCAAGAACAGCT
>NZ_JABMCR010000116.1 GCF_013179555.1 Bacillus haikouensis | reverse complement strand
CATCAGCTGCTTCACCGGCTCCAATGCTATTCTTAGCACCTTATGCCGGTATCACGATGGGTGAAGAATTCATGCATAACGGCAAGCACGTTCTTGTTGTATATGATGATCTTTCCAAGCAGGCTTCTGCTTACCGTGAGCTTTCCCTATTGTTACGTCGTCCTCCAGGCCGTGAAGCATTCCCTGGTGACGTATTCTACTTGCACTCCCGTTTATTGGAGCGTGCAGCGAAATTAAGTGATGCAAAAGGCGGCGGTTCCATCACTGCATTGCCATTTGTTGAAACACAAGCAGGGGATATCTCCGCTTATATCCCGACAAACGTTATCTCCATCACAGACGGACAGATCTTCTTACAATCCGACCTGTTCTTCTCCGGTGTACGTCCGGCGATCAACGCAGGTTTATCCGTATCCCGTGTTGGTGGATCCGCACAAATCAAAGCGATGAAGAAAGTATCCGGTACACTGCGTCTTGACTTAGCGGCATACCGTGAGCTTGAAGCATTCGCTCAGTTCGGATCAGATCTTGATGCAGCGACACAAGCGAAACTGAATCGTGGTGCGCGTACAGTAGAAGTACTGAAGCAGGATCTTAACAAACCGCTTAAAGTTGAAAAACAAGTCATGATCCTTTATTCATTGACTAAAGGTCATTTAGATGATATTCCAGTAACAGACATTCGTCGTTTCGAAGGTGAATTCCTAAGCTGGTTAGATCACAACCATACAGAACTGTTAGACCATATCCGTACGACAAAAGGTCTTCCTGAAGACGATGCAATGGTTGCAGCGATCAACGAATTCAAGAAGACATTCATTAAGTCAGAATAAGGATAATGAGCCGATAAATCGGCATAACCATAGGAATCAGGGCCGCGGGCATTTCGATTAATGCCGGGCTCCCTATGTCTAACAATATGTAAAGGGTGGTGAGAACCAGTGGCATCGTTACGCGATATACAAACTCGTATTACTTCTACCAAAAAAACAAGTCAAATCACAAAAGCAATGGAAATGGTATCTGCTTCTAAATTGAACCGTGCAGAGACGAATGCGAAATCATTCGTCCCTTACATGAACAAGATTCAGGAAGTGGTGACTTCTGTTGCTGCAGGTAGTCAGGGTGTAACGAATCCGATGCTAGTCTCCCGCCCCGTTAAAAAAACCGGGTATCTCTTGATTACTTCAGATCGCGGTTTGGCGGGGGCATATAACAGTAACGTCATTCGTGCTGTTAGCAATCGTATTAAAGAGCGTCACAGCTCTAATGATGAATTTGCCATTATCGCTCTGGGTCGTGTTGGAGCTGACTTTTTCCGTAAAAAAGGCTATAACGTAATCGAAACGGTCGTCGGTCTTCCGGATCAGCCAAGTTTCGCTGACGTTAAAGACATCGCCAACAAAGCGGTTGGTATGTTCTCAGCTGAGGCATACGATGAACTATTCTTGTTCTACAACCACTATGTTAGTGCCATCCAGCAGGATGTTACCGAGAAAAAAGTTCTTCCATTAACGGACCTGAATACTTCCGGCAAGCTGGTTTCGTATGAATTCGAGCCGTCTGCGGAAGAGATTCTCGAAGTATTGCTTCCTCAATACGCTGAAAGCTTGATTTACGGTGCCTTACTCGACGGTAAAGCAAGTGAGCATGCCGCTCGTATGACAGCAATGAGAAATGCAACAGATAATGCGAAGGAAATCATTAATAACCTTACACTTAAATACAACCGTGCGCGTCAGGCTGCGATCACTCAGGAAATCACTGAGATCGTCGGCGGAGCTGCCGCACTCGAATAGTGTCCAGCTGCAGGGCTTAGAGGCTCGAGGTCATAAGCCAAATCCACAAAAAAGGCAAAGAGCGCCTTTTATGTGGACTCGTCTTATGCTTGTCGCCTCTCGGCAAAGCCCTTCCGCATTTCGGCACGATAACGGTTAGGAATGACCGTCAATTTTTCATAAAGTTTTTGTCAAAAGCTAGTTAGGAGGGAAAGAGATGAACAAAGGACACGTTCTTCAAGTAATGGGTCCAGTTGTTGATGTCAAGTTCGCCAGCGGCCAACTTCCTGATATCTACAACTCTTTAAAGGTCCAAATTGCAGATAGAGCTGAACTTACATTAGAGGTTGCCCTTCACCTAGGTGATGATTCTGTACGTACGATCGCGATGGCTTCTACGGACGGTTTACAACGTGGAGCTGACGTACTTGATACAGGAGCACCAATCTCTGTACCAGTTGGGGATGTAACTTTAGGTCGTGTATTCAACGTTCTGGGTGAATCAATCGATTTAGACGAGCCGCTTACAGAAGGCATCCGTCGCGATCCGATTCACAGGCAGGCACCTACATTCGATCAACTTTCCACTGAAGTTGAGATTCTTGAAACAGGTATCAAAGTAGTAGACTTACTTGCTCCATACATCAAGGGTGGTAAGATCGGTCTATTCGGTGGTGCCGGTGTAGGTAAAACCGTATTAATCCAGGAGCTTATTAACAACATCGCCCAAGAGCATGGCGGTATCTCGGTATTCGCAGGTGTTGGAGAGCGTACGCGTGAAGGAAATGACCTTTACCACGAGATGAGCGACTCTGGCGTTATCAAGAAAACAGCGATGGTATTCGGACAAATGAACGAGCCGCCTGGTGCACGTATGCGTGTTGCCTTGACGGGTCTTACAATGGCAGAGTACTTCCGTGATGAGCAAGGACAGGACGTACTTCTGTTCATCGATAACATCTTCCGTTTCACTCAAGCAGGTTCTGAGGTATCAGCCCTTCTAGGCCGTATGCCATCTGCCGTTGGTTACCAGCCGACACTTGCTACTGAAATGGGTCAATTGCAAGAGCGTATCACGTCTACAAACGTTGGTTCCGTTACATCGATCCAAGCGATCTATGTACCTGCCGATGACTACACGGATCCGGCTCCTGCAACAACATTCGCTCACTTGGATGCAACAACGAACCTTGAGCGTAAACTTTCTGAGATGGGTATCTACCCTGCGGTGGATCCACTAGCATCGACTTCACGTGCTCTTTCTCCAGAAATCGTTGGAGAAGAACACTATTCAATTGCCCGTAACGTACAGCAGACATTGCAGCGTTACAGAGAACTTCAAGATATCATCGCGATCCTTGGTATGGATGAACTTTCAGATGATGATAAGCTGACTGTTGCACGTGCTCGCCGCGTACAATTCTTCTTATCCCAGAACTTCCACGTGGCTGAACAGTTCACTGGACAAAAAGGATCTTACGTAGAAGTGAAAGATACTGTAAAAGGATTCAAAGATATCCTTGAAGGTAAATACGACCACATTCCAGAAGATGCTTTCCGTTTAGTAGGTCCAATCGAGGACGTACTGAAAGCAGCTAAAGAAATGGGCGTAGAGGTATAATTAGGGACCAGGAGGGAAGAAAATGAAGACATTAAAAGTCAATATTGTCACTCCCGATGGCCCAGTGTACGATTCAGAAGTGGAAATGGTGAGCACGAAAGCTCAAAGCGGTGAGCTTGGAATCTTACCTGGACACATTCCGATGGTTGCTCCACTACAGATCGGTGCGGTACGCCTGAAAAAAGGTGGTAACACTGAGCTTGTAGCTGTCAGCGGAGGATTCTTGGAAATCCGCCCTGAACAGGTGACAATTCTAGCACAGTCTGCTGAAACAGCAGAAGCTATCGATGTACAACGCGCGAAAGAAGCGAAAGGCCGTGCAGAAAGCCGCATGCAGGCTCAGCAGGATGACGTCGACTTCAGACGTGCCGAACTCGCCCTTAAGCGTGCCATGAACAGAATTAACGTTTCCGAACGTAACTTCTAATAAAGAAAACACCCTTTCCTGGTTGGAGAGGGTGTTTTTTTACGTGCATCCCCAGAACCTTGGAACCCGTCCGACCCGCCGTACAATTAAGCGTGAGAAGAGCTTTCAAAGGCCTTTAATAAGATCGAGGAACTGGCATTTCAAATAATCTCTTGAGTCAGGGCTGGTGGACGGTTTGGATGTGCTGGAGGTTGATGTAGGTGGATTTGCCTCTGGCGGTGATGAGCTGGATGATGTTGTTTTCTATTTTTTCTATTTTTCCAATTGAGTCCTGCTGCTGGCCGAGGTTGAAGACGACAAGCTGACCTGTCAGTTTCCCAAGCTGGATTTCATAGCTTCTGGCAAGGGAAAGCTGACTCGGATTGACCGGCAATTTTTCCTTTCCAAGGGCGTAAGGAGAAAGTGAGCCTGAGTAGGGGGTGATCCATTTCAAATGCTGAAGGGAGATATACATGGTTTTATAGACAGGCGAGTAGAAGGTAAAGTAATTATTCATGATGCTTGTGATATAGCCGTGAATGGATTGATTTCCCGTCAAGTAGATCTCGATGAACACCCCTTTAGCGGATGTGAGAATTTTCCTCAATGCAAGTTCGTCTTCCTGTTCCAGCATAGGACCGGTTGTTGGCTCAGCGATATCGAGTTCTTCAACCGACACTACTCTCAATGACCGAATGTGAATACTCGAGATATAAATGTAGTCTTCTCCATTGAAGATAATGAGTACCTCACTCCCTACATCGATGAGATAACCGCTGATTTGTTTTTTTCCGGTAAGCTCGACTATCACTGCCTTTCCGATAAATGATGAATATGCTTTTTTCAAGATTTTCTACACTCCTTCCATATTAAGATAAAAGCTCAACCCAAAGATATAGACTAAGCAGGCTGACGATCAGACCGATCGGAATCACGACGATGGTAACTTTGATATATCTGGCCCAAGAAATTTTAATGCCGTTCGATTTTAAAATGTACATCCAGATTAATGTGGCAAGTGTTCCAACCGGTGTCAACAGCGCTCCGATGTCACTGCCGATGACATTCGCAAGGTATGCAATCTGAAGAATATGAGGGTCAAGCCCCATTTCGGTAATCGACAACGTTCCGATCATTACGGCCGGCAGGTTATTGAAGAGGTTCGAGGCCACGGTCAGGAAGATTCCCATAATGAGACTGGCATTGAGGGGCTGTCCGACAATTAAATTTCTGAACTGATCAACGATGAATTGATTCAGACCGACATTCTTCAGCCCGTAAACCAGTACGTACATATTGAATGCGAACAATAGAATGTGCCACGGTGTCTTTTTAAATATATCTTTGATCCCCATTTCAGTCCGGAACCACCGTACCAGAATCAGGATGGCTGCACCGGCCAGGCCGATAACCTCGAGAGATATACCGAATGGCGTCAAGGCAAAGAATGCTGCACGGGTCAGGACGACTATGACAAGACAAACTTTGATCAGCCCCCAATCGACTTCTTTCTCTTTATTCGAAGAAGACAGCGGATGAGTGTAAGAATACTTCTGAGCTTGAGACTTCCATTTAACGGATACTTGTAGAATTTTATCAGGGATATCTTTTTTGAAATAGAGGAAGAGCAGTAGCGCAATGAGGAAGATTCCGATCATGGATGGAACGAACATCATTTTAATATAGTCCTGCAAGCTGAGGCCTACGATCTTTAGGGCGATCAGGTTTGAGATGTTACTGACGGCTATCGGTGCGCTTGCAGCGGTCGCGATTAAAGCACCTGATAAAAGGTAGGGGATTTTCTGGCGGGTTTTTAATTTCAGCAATGAAGTGATATGAATGATGATGGGAGTGGTGATCAGGATGCTGCCATCATTGTTAAAGAACATGGTCATCATAAAGCATAAGAGGATGACGTAAAGATAAAGTTTCCTTCCCGAGCCCCTCGACCGATTGACGATGTTGGTGGCAACGATTTTGAAGAAGCCTATGCTTTCCAATACGATCGACATCATAATGGTGGATAATATCGTAAGTGAAGCTCCGCTCACGATGGAGAAGATGTTCAGGACATCTGATAGCGGCACAATCCCGATCAGTAAGACGAGTCCTGCCCCGATTGACGTAGGAATCGTTTCATTCAGGCCGAATGGACGCCACAGCATCACGATGATGGTGACGGAAAAAATGAAAGTCATCCACAAGAATGTACTATCTAACATGCTGATTCGCCTCTTTTATATGTGGCAGAGGTGGTGTGTCGATTGGATAATCTGCATATTGTTTGTCCTCTTTTTCGTCAGAAGCAGATAGAAATAAGAAATAAAACAAGCTTCCCAATAATATAAAATAGATGGTCATCAACAACATTTTTCCTCCTCTCTAAAATTAGATAAACACAGGGTATTCCCGGAATTCTTTACTCTAAGCAGAAAGAACGCCGGGATGCATTCAGCCCTTTGTTATATCTGAAATACATGTTTAAAACAACCAGTTTGCAATTAGTAGTCCATAGCTTCGATTTCATAGTAATATCGGTTAGTGTTTTTAGCATTATTCTTATTGGATTTCTTAGAGTTTTGAGAATTGTTGTTTGATTTGTTTTCTGAGGAAGATTGATTTGAATCGCTGCTTTGATTATTTTCGGCTTTATCTTCAGCCTTCTCCTTTTCCTTCTTCTTGACAAGAATTGCTACACTCTTTACATGGTAAGAGGCAAGTCGGATGACTTCTTCGTTATGGATGAGTGTGAGGTAATCGTCATTTGCATCATCCAATACACCTTCGATTTTCTCAGGACCTCCGCGGTTGATCGTCACCCACTGATGTTTAAGATCGCCAAGCATGGAAGTGAAATCAGCTGCGCTGCTCCAAACCAATGATTCAGCCCCTTCACTTTCAAATTCGATTCCCTGCTTCGTGTTTTCAGTGATGCTCTTCACGTGGCGGGAAGTGAAGTAAAGGACGCCTTCCTCTTTTGTCTGAAGGACGAAATAATCCTCCCCGGCTGATAATAATAAACCTGTCCGGGCTTCCGGACCACCACGGTTGATCTTGACAACCTTGCCAATCAAACTTGACATTAACACTTTATTCATACTATTTCCCTCCTGAATTTAATAAACATTTACACTACATGTATATGTGTCATGCCGTGACAAGTTACTAAGAAGATAGCCCGTTTTACTAGAGTTCAAGGGGGAAAAACAATGACTTCACAGAATAGATCAAACCCGGCGCACCTCAATTGAAAAGGCAGGAGTAAAACACCAGCTCAGATTGGGACAAACGTACATAGGTGAATCTAGTAAATCAAAAGGTTAATGGGCAGAGAGTGGAGGAGGGTACTTTATCGGGGGAGTCTTTTTCTGAATCTTGGTATGGGGTCAGCGCTTTAATGTGACGCGAGACGAGTTTAGCCGTTTGATCGGGTGGATGAAAGAATGTATATTATATGAACTCTCTGAAAAAAATTTATCCAAACGGGGAAATTTCATTCTAACGTAGTGGGGGATGTGGTAAAATGGTCTAGGTGCGTCGAATTTTTATCGATTGGAGAGAAACGTCATGGTAGAGAGCTTCAGCCAACAGGCATTGATCAGCATGCTCGTACACTTATTTGTGTTCGGGGTGACATTCTGGTCGCTGCAGGCCATCCAGCTTGATAAACTGCTGAAGAAAAACCGGGTCGCTCAAGGGAGATTATTATTCATCCTGCTGACAATTGCGATCGGGTCAGCCGTCAGCCGATTCCTGCTCGATTATTATCTGTGGTCACAGCAGCTGCCGGCGTTCTTTCAATGAGGCTTTTTTCGCAGTGTGAAGCCATTCTGGGCATCTTTTTATGAAGATAGATGGGAAGGAACGAAACAAATTAAAAACTCAAGACAATTTGTTTACAAAAAATAGGACTTCCTGCATGTTTTCTTTAGGGCCTGTTTTGAGTAAGATTAATTTTGTATTTGCATGTTTGTGAAAAAGTTTCAAGCTGAATCCGCTTTCACTTTTCTTCCTCAAAAGGCTGTACTGGAGGCGTAATGAGCATTTTTCATCTCGCGAATAGCTTGTTCGACAAGATGCTTTTAACAAAAATCATCTGAAAATTCTTCATACGATGCAAACCCGAATAGAATCATGCCCACAACAAAAAAATGTAAAAAGATGACGACATTTTGGAAGTATGTTCTCCCACGTATAGGAAAGACTTTTACCTAAGGGGAGGAATGCAAAATGGGACGGTATTTTTACATTATATTAATATTTTTTGTTGGATTAGGTTTCCTGCCTATCATTAATGGGAAGAACACTATCGAAGCTAATCAATTATTAGACATCGAAAAGCTTGATCACGCCATTACCCAAACGAGCGGTGAAGTTACTGAATGGTCTCTATATGCAAGAGAAAACATAAAAAGCTTCACGAATAAAGGATTTGCCCAATATAGTAAGAATATGCAAGAAACTTTTTCTGATTTCGAATGGGCGACTGAAGATAAAGCTGAAGAGGTAATTGTTGTGGGAACTCGCAAGACTTCTCACGGGGAAGAAACAATTAAACTTCAACGTACCCTCGGAAATGGACATTCGATTTCGTACATTATGTATGAGATCCGTGGAAATCAGGAATACCAGGGAGAAAAGACATCAAGATACTTGAAAAAACAATTTATCCCAAACATGGAAATCATTTTTACTACTAAACCTTTGATTTTCTCTTGTATAAAAGGCGAATTCAATGATACGCTTGATGAAGTTTTGTCGAATCAGGCCGTCGAAATGATGTCGATTCTTGACGCAGCCGAAACGGAGTCACTGGAAGAAGAAGACTTTCATTCCGTTTCCGCATACTCAAAACAAATGTCACGGTCCATACCAACAAAAGATAAAGAAATGAATATACAACTGGGTCTTAGGAAAAGTGGAATGGGCACCAAGACAACCTTTGTCATTGGCACACCCATCCTGACGATTGAATATTAATATAGAGAAAATGGACGCGGAGGGGAATACTCTTGGAAAAAATTATCGTCCGCGGCGGTCAGCGTTTAAGCGGTACTGTGCAAGTTGAAGGAGCAAAGAATGCCGTTTTACCTGTTCTCGCTGCTACATTATTAGCAAGTGAAGGAAAAAGCAAAATTACAAATGTACCACCACTCTCCGATGTATATACGATTAATGAAGTATTACGTCATTTAAATACAGATGTTGAGTTCCATAATGATGAGGTTGTCGTGAATGCATCAAGAGAGTTATTTGTAGAAGCCCCATTCGAATATGTGCGCAAAATGCGTGCATCCGTTCTAGTCATGGGATCACTTCTCGGTCGTACGGGTAAAGCACGTGTGGCACTGCCAGGCGGTTGTGCCATCGGTTCAAGACCAATTGACCAGCACTTGAAAGGGTTCGAAGCTATGGGAGCCAAAGTGAAGGTCGGTAACGGATTTATCGAAGCGGAAGTTGACGGAAGATTGAAAGGTGCAAAGGTTTACCTTGATTTCCCAAGCGTGGGTGCCACTGAAAACATCATGATGGCAGCAGCCCTTGCCAACGGAACCACAATCCTGGAGAATGTTGCAAAAGAACCTGAAATCGTCGACTTGGCAAACTTTATCAATAAAATGGGTGGAAACGTAGTAGGCGCAGGAACTGGAACGATCCGCATCGAGGGTGTTGAACGCCTTTACGGTGTCGAACACAGCATCATTCCTGACCGTGTCGAAGCGGGAACATTCATGGTGGCTGCGGCCATCACAAAAGGGGACGTCCTCGTAAAAGGTGCGATTCCTGAACATTTATCTTCTCTAGTTGCAAAAATGGAAGAAATGGGCGTTACCATCATTGACGAAGAAGAAGGCTTGCGTGTCATCGGACCGGATAAACTAAAATCCGTCGATATCAAAACCATGCCTCACCCTGGATTCCCAACGGATATGCAGTCACAAATGATGGCGCTTCTTCTAGCAGCGGAAGGTACAAGTGTGTTAACGGAGACAGTCTTTGAAAACCGCTTCATGCACGTGGAAGAATTCCGCCGCATGGGCGCTGACATCAAGATCGAAGGCCGTTCTGTCATCATGCAGGGACCAACTGCACTTCAAGGAGCAGAAGTAGCTGCGACTGACTTACGTGCAGCCGCTGCACTCTCCATCGCAGGACTTGTTGCCGACGGCTACACACGTGTAACCGAACTGAAGCACCTCGACCGCGGCTATGTAAACTTCCACCAGAAACTTGCGGGCATCGGTGCTGACATCGAACGCGTGAAGGAAATGGAAGAAACAGATGCAGCTGTATCAGAGCAAAGCATGCTGAAAGACGCATAACATATATTATTATTTGAAAAAGGTAAGCTTTTCTTTACGGGGAAGCTTGCCTTTTTTGTTTGTTTTGATTTTTGACCAATTCCAAGCAGGAAGTGGTGGTGTGCAGTGTAATCTGTGTGCCGGAAGCTTGTTTTTGGCAATACCTGCTTTATTGATCGTAACGGTTTGATTTGTTTATCTTCACTAATGAAGTGTTAATGATAGGAAGAATAATTTCGATAATAAAGTTGCTCGTTGGACTGACCCGATCTTCACAAACGAAATAGTTTGTGCTTTCCTGCCTCAAAATGGGATAATGTGAGTAAAGAAACGTGATTACTGTAAAGGTCGTGCTCTTCTATATTTATGAAAATTACTCCCTAAACACCGCCGTCCACGGCTGAATACGGATAGTCCGCAAAACCATACGTGTACTAGTACGATTTATTTCAACTTTTCCCGTTGTACGATCAAGTTTGCGATTTTATTTTCAAATTTCGACCTTTTACACCCAACTTTCACCATTGTATTTTCAACTCATAAACCGAATAAATGTCCACCAATACAAAACAAATTTCAATCATAAAAGCCTGTCCACTACCATACATATGAAAAAGAATGGAGAAGTGTGCGTAGGCACTCTCCTATTTAATCTTTCATTGGAGGCAGCGAACATGACGCAATTAAAACCAGTACTGATCGTCTTCTCAATCTTCATTTGTATCATCTTTATCGTACCCACTCTTCTTGTGCTTCCGTTTTCATCGGACAAAGAAAAGACCAACTTGAATGAGAAACTGGAAAGCGCTCCTGGAGTCGGGGAGCTCGCAGATTCAGTTGAGGTGGCTGTCTACCGGTCAGAGAAGGAAGTGATCGAGAAGCTGCCATTAGAGCAGTATGTAGTAGGGGTATTGGCTGGTGAAATGCCTGCAGATTTTGAAAAAGAAGCATTGAAAGCACAGGCGCTTGCAGCCAGGACATTCATTGTGAACAAAATGATGACAGAAGACCCATCCCTTCCAAAGGGAGCGGATGTCACCGATACGATTGACCATCAGGTATTCAAAAATCCATCGGAGCTCACAACCCTTTGGGGCGCCGACTCAGAATGGAAGCTGAAAAAGATATCTGAAGCCGTCCTTGAAACGAAAGGACAGGTGCTGACATTCGACGGCAAGCCGATCACAGCGGCCTTCTTTTCAACAAGCAACGGATACACGGAAAACTCAGAAGCCTACTGGCAAAATGAAATCCCTTATTTACGAAGCGTGAAGAGTCCATGGGATGCCAAATCTCCAAAATTCACCGATCAAAAGGTCATTCCCATTTCCGAATTCGAACAAAAACTGGGTGTCACCCTGACAAAAGATGGATCGGTCGGCACGATTACCTCCAGGACAGAAGGAAAGCGTGTCGCCAATGTGGACATCAATGGAAAGTCATTCTCCGGACGCGAGATCAGGGATAAACTAGGTCTCAAATCCTCTGATTTCAGCTGGTACCTGAAAGACAATCATATCGTCATCTCAACAAAAGGCTACGGCCATGGAGTCGGCATGAGCCAATACGGAGCGAACGGTATGGCGAAGGAAGGCAAGGATTACAAACAAATCGTGACCCACTACTATAAAGGCGTGGATATTACCGATTCCGGGAAACTGCTGCAGAAGGTGACGGCACAGCGGTAGGGACATCCGGTGAGGGCGGTGCTGGATACTCGGATGTGGTGCCAGGCACAGATCATTTGTGCCAGGAACAAATTGGCGGTTTTGTGCCTGGCACAGTTTGAAGAATTGTACCAGGAACAAAATGCTGTTTTTGTACCAGGAACAAATTCAACTATTTGTACCAGGAACAAATTCAACTATTTGTACCAGGAACAAATTCAACTATTTGTACCAGGAACAAATTCAACTATTTGTACCAGGAACAAATTCAACTATTTGTACCAGGAACAAATTCAACTATTTTTGTACCAGGTACAAATCCACCTGTTTGTACCAGGTACAAATCCACCTGTTTGTACCAGGTACAAATCCACCTGTTTGTACCAGGTACAAATCCACCTGTTTGTACCAGGCACAAATCCAACTGATTGTACCAGGCACAAATCCACCTGCTCTATACCATGTACATCCAACCCCAGCAATCTCAACAAAAAATAAAAAAGGATGGACCCTCCCAAAAGCCGATTTGGCTCAGGAGCAGTCCATCTTTTTTTTCATTAACCAAAATACCTCTCAACCTTCTTCATATATTTCTTCATTCCATGTTCGGGATCCCTGAAATACGTCCGGTTTACAATCCAGAACAGAACGGTGACACCGATCAGGTCCTTCGCTGCATCGATCATTGTTGCGGAACGGTACGGTACAAACGACTGATGAATTTCATCGACAAATCCGTAGAAGATCGCAATTAGTGCTGCAGTGAAGTTAAGGGAGTAACGCAGCAAGCCATTCGCGAGCAGAGCCAGCACGAATAATCCATAGAGAATCGCAAATTCGATTAAATGGAGGGACTCCTTGATAAACCGGTCTACCGTATTATCAGGAAAGCGGATGACCGCATCATCCGGGTTGCTGGACAGGATCCAGA
>NZ_JABMCR010000115.1 GCF_013179555.1 Bacillus haikouensis | reverse complement strand
AATCAGGAGTTTGTTGTAGCTATTATCATGGCCTTTTCTGCTTATATTATTTTAAGAGGAATAGCTATTTTCTTTGGAAAAGCAGGAAAAGGCTATCTGGAAAATATTGAATCACCCAAAAAGCTGTATTTGCAGTTGATCGGTGTTTATTATGTTGTTTCTGGTGTCTTGGGCTTGTTGATACCAAGACTTGAATGGAAAACTGAAGACATCTATTTTGCCATTGCTTACTTTGCAATCGGTTCAGTTGTTTTCTGGGTGGGTCTCGATTTCTTCATTAAACGGGACAAGAAGAAAAAGCAGCTTCAGCAGAATTAAGGTAAAGAGCTCTGGTATGTACCGAGCTCTTTTTTTTGTGTTGGAAATACCCCGGCCCATCCTGCCTAAACAATTGAATTTCCTGCTATTTAATTGGTGAATACAGGAAGTTGAGGGCGGAATGGTTTAACACCATCCATTATTGGGGTATATCCCAAATTGGAGGGATGAATATTGCTGCATCAAGAGAGTAAATCAACCAAACGTAATTCACCTGAAAATAAGAAAGACTTCTACATCCACCAGCTATTGAGGATCGGTGTATATAAATATTTCGGAAAACAGCTTTATGAGCTTTCGATGAGTGAACTACAGGAAGTTTACATCGAATATTATGTGAACAATAATGATTTAATAAGTTAAAAAAGACGAACCTTTGAAAGGGATCGTCTTTTTTAGTGGATTGTTTGTTATTGTTAAGGAATATCATGTCCCATCGAGCTTCGCAGTATTTCAAACCATTGATCATGATTTAATGTTATTGAACGGGAATCAATGGCGGTTTGAATCCGTTCTTTTTTTCCAGAACCTGCAATCGGCATGATCCTGGCTGGATGATGCAACAGCCATGCATATAGAATGGAATCGATTCCTTCAGCATTGGTTTCTTCCTGGATCTTTTCAAGCGTTTCACGAAGGCGGAGAGCTTTATCGTCCTGACCGGTGAAGATATTCCCGCCAGCAAGCGGTGACCATGCCATCGGTGCAATCCTTTTTTCCTGACAGAGATTCAAGGTTCCGTCTTCCATATTTTCAAGATTGTAAGCCGATAATTCAATCTGATTCGTCACCAAAGGGAAAGGCAGATGGGATTGAAGCATATTCCATTGATGCACCTTGAAATTTGAAACCCCGAAATGACGGACTTTTCCCTCTTTCTTCAACTGAATAAAGGCTTCTGCCACCTCTTCGCCATTCATAAATGGATCGGGTCGGTGAATGAGCAGAACATCGATGTAGTCGGTACGTAGATTTTTTAAAGATTGTTCAACTGAAGACAAAATGTGTTTCTTACTCGTATTGTAGTGATGTGTTTGATGCTGAGGTCGATTTGTTGACGGAAGGACGATACCGCATTTTGTTACAATCTCCATCTTTTCTCTTATGGAGGGGGTCAGCGAAAGCGCATCTCCGAACATCTCTTCACATGTGTATGACCCATAAATGTCGGCATGATCGAATGTGGTAATGCCCTGCTCAAGACAAAATTGAATCAGTGATAATGTCTCTTCCTTCGATTGGTTCCATTCTGAAAGCCTCCATAAACCATGAATGATGCGGGAGAAGGATAAATCTTCACTCATTGTAATTCGTTCCATATGTACAACCTCTTTTCCTAATTTGTATGGAGTCTTACTAATCAGTCATACTAAAGAGTATCTTACTATGCCGGGAAAGGAATATAAAATGATAACCCTTTTATCGAACTGGGGTCTTGAAAATGCCCGTATAATCAGCCGCCATTCAAACGTATGGAAGGTGGACTCGGGAAAGAGCACCTTTTATTTAAAGAGAAGAACACAAACCTCGATCTTTGAACGTTGGGAAGAATTCCAAGTCACACAATATTTAGTTGGAAATGGCGTTTTTGCAGAGACACCGATCCTTACAGAAAATGGTGCTCCCTTCATCATCTGGGAGGATTCTTTTTATTCTCTATATGCATCTTTAAATGGAGATTCTTTACAGCATTTTCACATGATTACCCCTGATCAATGCTATATAATCGGTGGATACCTGGGGAGATGTCATCAAGTCTTGATGACTTATCCTGTAAAGGAGAAAACTGCTGTATGGGACGTTTTTGGACATATGGAGGGATGGCTCTCTATAGGTCAGACAGAATTGAAAGAATGGGCAGTGAAGGTGTATAACTCGATTGTCTCCCTTGAAGAATATGTCCAAATGCCTTATCAGCTCGTACATAGTGATGTCCATTTGGGTAATTTCATATGGGGAGAACATGAGATCTCCGGGCTGGTAGATTTTGAACGGATCAGACGATCACCGCGAATTGCAGATGTTAGTTATTTCATAACCGGCCTCTTACGAAATTCGTTCACAGATGGCGATGCCGGTGGATTGTTCAAAAAAATAAATCTGTTTCTCAAAGGATATTCATGGAGGCAGATGCTTGATGAGAAGGAAATCATTTCTTTATATCCCTTGATCATGCTTTTTCTCCTTCAATATACGTTATTTTATTCCTTCAATGGGTTCTTAAAGGAAGCTTCCAGCATGGAGACATTGGTTTGTTCCTTATCAGACAGGAAGGAATTTATGGAGTCATTGACTGACCTTTAGGGGATTTTTGCCCAATTATTGTTGAATTATCACGCTTTCTATGGCAAAGTAAGGGTGTAAAGAACGTTTATCTAATTACATATCTGGAAATGTAGGGGGACCGGTGCGGCCGGTTGAGATTGTATCCATTCTGATGCTGACCCTTGGAACCTGAACTGGCTGATACCAGCGTAGGAAACATATTCTCAAACATCAATAAGTTTGATAATGCGCCCTGGGCTGAGCCCGGGGCGTTTTTTATTGATTTTCATCATGATCGGGTCTAATTGTGAGAAATAAACGTTAGTATATGCACCAAGAGGAGGAACGGAATGAACAAATTAATCGTACTTATATGCACGGCAATGTTATTAACAGCATGCGGCGGGGGAGAAGGGGAAGAGAAAGATCAGTTGAAGAAGGTCTCGGTCGTCCTGGACTGGACACCGAATACGAATCATACCGGACTTTATGTGGCAAAGGAAAAAGGTTACTTCAAAGAACATGGACTTGATGTGGAGATCCTGAAACCCGGGGAAGCCGGGGCTGACCAACTTGTGGCATCAGGAAAAGCCGAATTTGGAGTAGGCTATCAGGAAGGTGTGACCCAGGCACGTGTACAAGATGTACCTATTGTATCAATTGCGGCAGTCATCCAGCATAATACATCAGGATTTGCATCTCCTAAGGAAAAAGGGATTACATCTCCCACGGATTTTGAAGGGAAAAAATATGGAGGATGGGGTTCTCCGGTTGAAGAAGCAGTTATGGGCTCCATTATGAATCAGCAAAACGCCGATGTTGAAAAAGTTGATTTCGTCAATATTGGTGATACGGACTTTTTTACAGCTGTGAAAAGGGATGTGGACTTTGCCTGGATTTTCTATGGATGGACAGGTATTGAAGCAGAAATTCGCGGTGATGAATTGAATATGTTATATGTAAAGGATTACTCCGAAAATCTTGATTATTATACACCTGTTCTGACCACGAACGAAAAAATGATTGAAAATGAGCCGGATACCGTCAAATCATTCCTTGCAGCTGTTTCGAAAGGTTATGAATTAGCCATCGATAAACCTGAGGAAGCAGCTCAAATCCTTCTTGAAGCAGAGCCGGATTTGGATAAAGAATTAGTAATGAAGAGCCAGGAATGGCTGGCACCAAGATATCAGGATGATGCAGATCGCTGGGGCGAGCAAAAACTTGAGGTTTGGGAGAGCTATGCAGACTGGATGTATGAAAATCAATTATTGGACAAAAAATTAGAAAGTAAAAAAGCGTTCACAAACGAATTTTTACCCAAATAGAGGTGAGAGATATGAGTAAATCACTTGTAAGCATTCAAATCATTCCAAAGACTAAAAATGGGGAAGATGTTATCCCGTATGTTGATGAAGCGATTTCAGTCATTCATGCTGCAGGAATCAAATATGAGGTACACCCTTTGGAAACGACGATGGAGGGGGATTTGGAGCAACTCTTCGATGTCATCCGGAGAATGAATGAACGGATGATTGAAATGGGCAGTAAAAACGTCATTTCTCAAATAAAAGTCCTTTATCAGCCTGACGGGATCCAAATGGACGATCTGACGGGGAAATATAAATGACAACAGTTGTTCGCAGAGGGTGGAGACCTGTCTTGGTCCTCATCCTTTTTTTCATTTCATGGCAGCTTGCAACTGCGTTATTTTCCATCCCTTCATGGTTGATCCCGTCCCCTGTTGAAATCGTGAAAGAAGGAATCAATTCATGGAATGCGTTCAGGGGTCACCTTACATCAACCATACTGCTGAGTGTATCCGGTTTTATTATTGGTTCGATGATCGGCCTTGCAACAGCACTGATCTTACATTTACTGCCGAAAGTGAAACAGGCGATCTATCCACTCTTAATCCTGTCGCAGAATATCCCGATCATCGTCCTTGCCCCGTTACTGGTCGTATGGTTCGGGTTTGGATTTTTGCCTAAGATTATCGTGATCACGTTAGTCTGCTTCTTCCCATTATCGATTTCCGCAATGGATGGATTCAGACAGACGAATGAAGAGTACGTTCACTATATGAAAATGGCGGGCGCAACGAAAATGCAGCTTTTCCGAAAGGCGGAATGGCCGCACGCACTTCCGTCGATTTTTTCTGGACTCAAGATCTCGTCAACGTACAGCGTGATGGGTGCTGTCATTTCCGAGTGGCTCGGTGCCCAAAAAGGAATCGGGGTTTATATGACACTTGCTTCTTCTTCGTTTCGGACAGATCGGGTTTTTGTGGCTATTTTCATGATTATGATACTCAGTTTACTCTTTTTTGGCATGATCGCTTCATTGGAAAAGATGGTGGTTAAGTGGAAGCGGAAGGAGGGCATATAAGATGACGTCATTATTAATTAAGAATCTTTCGAAGTCATTTGAAGGGGAAATGATCCTTGAAAATCTTTCATTCAATGTAGAAGATGGTGAATTTGTTACGATCCTGGGTCCATCAGGCAGCGGGAAGAGTACATTGTTTCATCTGATTGGGGGACTATTCTCCCCAGATGAAGGGGAAATCGAATTAGATGGAAAGTCTATTACCGGAAAACAGGGCTCGATTGCCTATATGCCCCAGACCCCCTCGCTTTTGCCCTGGCGTACAGTGATTGAAAATGTACTGCTCGGTCAAGAACTGCACGGAAATACGGACAGGGGGAAAGCACTCCAAATGATTGAACGGACGGGCTTGAAAGGATATGAGAAAGCTTATCCCGCACAATTGTCAGGGGGGATGAAGCAGCGTGCTGCATTCATCCGTGCATTGGTGAGTCCGCAAACCTTCCTTTGTCTGGATGAACCATTTTCTGCTCTGGATGAATTTACACGTCTTGATATGCAGAAATGGCTGCTGTCCATCTGGGAAGAAGACCGCAGTTCTGTCTTATTCGTAACACATAATATCGATGAAGCCCTATTTTTATCGGATCGAATTATTGTATTATCCAACAGGCCGGCAAGGGTGCAAAGGGAATTTACGGTCCCGTTTCCCCGGCCAAGACAAAAGGAGATCCTGTTGACTGAAGAGTTCTTATCATGGAAAAAAGAAATCTTTGAGGAATTATCCTATTTTTCATAATACTTCCCGGCGTGATAAAACATCTTTTACCATCATAATTCTACACCTTCTGACAAAAAATGAAGACAGTAGAATAAATGAATAAGAAGGTGAAGAAAATGGATGTGAGCAATCAGAACCTCCCGTATACCGCGGGAGATGTGGTTTATGTCATTTACCGAAATCCCCATACTCAAAGCGTCGCGAATGTGCAAGAAGCGGCTGTTGTGAAAAATCCGGAAAACCCCGAGGAATTGGCCTTGTTCCTTTATGAAACATATTATCCATTATCAGATGACCTGGCTGTATACAACTCAGAAGAAGAAGCTGAGCAGATATATAACCAATCATTCGGTGACCTTTAGGATGAAGAGACATGGTTAAGCCATTCGTACCGCAATTGGTTTACTTTGAACCAGGTGCACTAGAGTATCCATTGGGGAAAGAGCTGAAAGAAAAGTTTGAAAAAATGGACGTGGAAATAAGATATACAACATCTCATAATCAGGTAAGGGATCTTCCGGGAGATAATCATTTCCAAAAATACAGAATCGCGAAATCCACCCTGGTGGTCGGAGTAAGAAAAACATTGAAATTCGATACGTCCAAACCGTCTGCGGAATATGCGATTCCATTTGCAACCGGATGTATGGGTCATTGCCACTATTGCTATCTGCAGACGACAATGGGAAGCAAGCCGTACATCCGCACCTATGTAAATGTAGATGAAATTCTCGAGTCTGCAGATAAATATATTTCGGAAAGGGCACCTGAAATAACAAGATTTGAAGCAGCATGTACATCGGATATCGTCGGGGTCGATCATCTCACCCATTCCTTGAAACGTGCGATTGAGCACTTTGGTGAATCTGAACATGGGAAACTGAGGTTTGTGACAAAGTTCCACCACGTCGATCATTTGCTTGATGCCAGGCATAATGGTAAAACAAGATTCAGATTCAGCATAAATGCTGATTATGTCATTAAAAATTTCGAGCCGGGCACATCTCCGCTTGTAAAACGATTGGAGGCGGCGGGCAAAGTGGCCGGTGCCGGATATCCGCTTGGATTCATCGTCGCTCCCATATATATTCATGAAGGATGGGAAGAAGGATACAGGAAAATGTTTGAGCAACTTAATGAAAATCTGCCCCCTGAAGCAAAGGAAGACTTGACATTCGAGTTCATTCAGCACAGGTTCACTAAGCCGGCAAAAAGGGTTATTGAGAAAAATTATCCGATGACAAAGCTCGAATTAAATGAAGAAGAGAGACGGTATAAGTGGGGGAAATATGGAATCGGTAAATATATTTATCAAAAAGATGAAGAACAGGAATTGAAAGATAAACTCTATGCGTATATGGAGGAATTTTTCCCTCAATCCAAACTTGAATACTTTACTTAAAAGAGAAAATAAAAAAGGACTGATTGCATTTTATCAAAATGATAATCAGTCCTTTAATTAATGTCGGGAAGGATTTCTTCAAGACTTTTTACCTTTAAGGCTATTTCATCACATATTTCCTGATAGCATGCCCATTCTTCAAGATGATTACTGGAACGTTTCCTTGGATTTGGGAGCTCCCAATGGATGACCTTTTTCTCCAAGTCCGACGGTAAGCTGATGTCTTTGTCATATTCTGTGTCCTGAATTTTAACAATCACCGATGCATGATCTAACTCTGGTATTTCGATACGTGTGCAGGGGATAGAGCTAATATCAATACATAATTCCTTCATTGCAAGGACAGAAAGCTCGTGATCAGTCTCAACAACCCATCCTGCGCTTTTGAAAGACCAGTTTGGTACAGAAAGTTTTTCTGCCCATCCCTCAGCCATTAAACTGCGCTGCTGACTGCTTGAAAGAAAATATACAATTCTTTTCATAGGCTATGTTCCTTTCTGTTTTCATGCTGTTATTACTATTTACCCAATACTCAATTGTGTAATCAATAATCGTGATGAGAATTAATGGAAACTTCATTAATAGGTACAAAAGATTAATAAATCCCTTAAATTATGAAACGATTTTTATTTTTTATAGTAGGAAAGATTTAAATTAAAGGCAAACTACTTAAAAAATTCAATAAATCAGTATAATGAAAAAGGGAAATGATTTTATAGCAGCTGCATTCAGATTCAGTCAAAAGTAAAAATTTACTGGTTTAGAAATTTTATAAGAGGGTAAACATCAGTAAATTATTTTGTGCAATTTTCACATGTAAGATTCAGTTTTTTATAAGGAGGTACATCAATGAAATTCAACTTAACAACAAAGATCATCCTCGCCTTGATTCTAGGGGCTTTGGTAGGTCTGGTCCTAAATATATTTGCTAAGGATTTATTTGATATATTGGATCCATATTTATTCACCCCGCTGGGAAAGATATTCTTGAATTTGATCAGTATGCTCGTTGTACCGATTGTGTTCTTATCCATTGTTTTGGGTTCTGCCGGTCTCGGCGATCCAAAGAAACTTGGAAGAATAGGTCTGAAAACAATTTTTTACTTTCTGGTAACGACATGTATCGCCATTATCATCGGATTAACACTTGCCTATATCATTGATCCCGGACTGGTGGAAGGGATTGACCGCAACCAGGCACAGAGCTTTGAAGCTGAGAAAGCGCCTCCAGTCGGCGAAACACTTATGAATATCATTCCTAAGAATCCATTAAACGCAATGACAGAAGGGAATATGCTCCAAATTATTGCTTTTGCGCTATTCGTAGGTTTAGGATTGACTGCACTGGGAGAAAAGACAAAGGGCATCCTTAAATTAGTCGAACAGGGTAATGATTTAATGATGTACCTTGTGACACTGGTAATGAAGTTTGCTCCATATGGAACATTTGGACTCATTGCTTCAGCTATCGGAAGTCAGGGAACAAGTGCGCTCAAAGCGATGTGGCTCTATTTCGTGGTCGTTTTAGCTGCATTGATTATCCATGCGATCATCACTTATGGAAGTACGGTGGCATTTCTTGCAAAGAAGAATCCAATATGGTTCTTCAAAAACTTCAGTCCGGCCATGAGCGTTGCTTTCAGTACCTCAAGCAGTAACGCTACCTTACCGATATCAATGGATGTAGCACAGGAAAGACTAAAGGTATCTAAATCAGTAAGTTCATTTGTACAGCCTTTGGGAGCAACAATCAACATGGACGGAACTGCCATTATGCAAGGAGTCGCTACGGTGTTTATCGCTCAGGTTTATGGTATCGACTTGACTCTTGAGCAATTGGTCTCTGTTGTACTGACTGCCGTTCTTGCAAGTATCGGAACTGCTGGTGTTCCGGGCGTCGGGTTGATCCTGCTTGCAATGGTGTTAAGTTCAGTGGGCCTCCCTGTAGAAGGAATCGGTCTTATACTTGGGATTGACCGTCTGTTGGATATGGCGAGAACTTCCATAAATATTTCAGGAGATGCAGCCTGCGCCCTGTTTGTTTCTGAAAGTGAGAAAAATCGTACAATAAAGGAACAAAGAGGAGAAGTTTAATTAATTAAAAGAAGATAATCGCCTATTAAAAGGTGATTATCTTCTTTTTTGCTGTATTATAGCTGATTGCTGAGTTTTGACAATTCATTAAGGAATCGCCGTTCAGTGATTAAAAATTCTTGTAAGGGGAAAACAGACTAGTGTAATATTACACTAGTCTATAAAAAGCAGGTGTTACAATGACTAAAGAAGAAATCATCCTGATCATTTCTAATAAGCTGAGATTAATCAGAACAGAGGCAGGTTATACACAAGATAAAATGGCGAATGTGATTGGTCTGTCTAAAAAGACTCTTGTTCAGGTTGAAAAAGGAAGAATAGAGGCAAACTGGACTGCGGTGATTGCTGTTTGTGCATTGTTCAGGGACAACGAAACATTGACAACGAGTTTAGGCGGTGAACCTCTCGAGGTGATCGAGACAATTGCACGGGAAGGAATGGATTATCGAAAAGAAAAAACTCTTGGAGGTAAAGTTTGGTGGAAAGAGATGGATAGAGAGGAAGGGTTCGTCCTTCAGCAAAACCTTTTCAGTAAGCATTTCCGGATCTTGGATCGAGATGATTACCGCATTTACAGCAGTTTTGATGAGGAAAGTTCAAGGTCCCGATTTAATGAGATCACAAAAAATCCCAATTCATTAAAAGGGTAACGAGATAATGATCTATGTTCATACAATGAGGGAGGAGGGTGGGACAAAAGTGTTTTAGTCTAAGTAAAACCCGAACTAATTTGCCTTCTTACTGGCAAATTAGTTCGGGTTTTTATTTTGTTCAATGTCCATTGAGATTTTAGCTCTTTCCAGCGGTAGATTGGAGTGTCCAGCAATAGGGTGGCAACACAGCTTGCCGAGGAGGCGCGTGGGCTACCCGCGGAAAGCGAAATCTTGCACGGAAATCATTAGCAGTATTAAGAACATACACAGAAAATGTTTTCTTTATGTCTTGGTTTATTAGTTTTGTCCCTGCACCTCCCTCATAGAGCTATTTAACAAGCATTACACTCGTTTCACAGTTATGGGCAACTTTTTCACTGACACTGCCGAGTACCCATTTTTTTAGATTTGATTTCCCTGTATTGCCGACAAGAACCAAGTCTGCATTGCTGTCTTTTGCATATTCACAAATCCTTTTTGCTTCTGTGCCAGATAAGTGAACATAGTTTATATCGAGTTGGTAAGGATCTAATTTTTCTTTTACATTTCTTAACACTGCATGAGAAGAGGATGGTGCCGAAATTCCCCGGGTGTTATCCACTACTTTGTTAGAATTTAATTTTTCATCGCGGGATACGGACAGATTTCCCATGTACTGATTATCAAATCCTGGTGAGGTATCAGCTAGCGCATGTGTAGGAGTATAATGATCGCGTGTTTCCGTCGTCCCTTTTTCTTCTGAAACATAAAGAATTGTAAGTTTAGTATCCGGAGATAATTTAGTTATTTTTAATGCTTCGTCCAAAGCTTTTTTACTTCCGTCAGTTTCATCATAAGCTACAAGCAACTGCTTATACATGTAATCACCTCTTTTATAAGATGTTGTTTATTTACCCCTTTTTTCGAATACTTAATCATTTATCATTCATCACCGTAAACTTCCCTGCAATCGTTTCAGCTGCAAATCTTACAAATTCGATAATAAAGTTTTCATAAAGAAAGAGCAGGATGGGGGGAAGGTCCATCCTGCTCTTTCTATTTGTATGTTTACTTAAAAAACGTATAATAGCTGATTCATTTTTAACTGATTCTTATAGCATGCTGATTATCCAGCCAATTACTACGATTGCACCAATGACCATAAGGATTGTACGTAACATGTATTTCACCTCGACTTATAGATATCAATAGAGAATATATTCTTCTTTATAACCGGTTAATGTATTGTTACCCCGGAAAAAGTTAACTAAAACATTCTTCTCTATTTACTTGCTTTGACGTGTTTTTCTAGTTTGAACTAAAAGCAAAAAAATATAAGTAAGATTATTCACTTATTGGAGAGTTAATTTAGAGGAATATGAAATATTGGTTAATTATGAGGGAATATGATGCGGCCGTGCGATGTTGATCAGCAGAGGAAATTTGATAAACCTGTTCAATAATCAGATTCAAAGAAGGATACACTGTCAGACTTAAGGCGGAGGAAAAAACCACCAGCAGACGCTCAATGCGATTCAGAAACTCGAGTAAGATAAATATATATTAGAAATGTTAGGGGCTGGGTTCCATTGAAAAAAATGATAAAAATTTTTAAAAACCCCATTTTTTTAAAGCTTTTCTTTGCCAATTTAACTTCTCATATGTGAAGTGTCATTGGACTTACGGCGTTTATGTTTTACCTTCTGGACCGTTTTTCAGATCAGCCTATGTATGCTTCCATCACGGAAATGATGTATTCTCTTCCGACGCTGGCGGTATTCTTTCTTGTCGGGGTATTGGCAGACCGGATGGATCGGCAGAAGATTGCCTACCATTGTGACACCGTCAGTGCCGTTTTGACTGTGGTCCTTTTCGCAGCGATTTACATCGGGTGGCTCCCGTTGATATTTGCAGTTCTTTTTTTACGGAGCGGGGTACAGAAGTTTTTCTTCCCTGCAGAGCAGGCAATCCTTCAGGGTGTTTTATCTAAAGATGATTATTCGACAGCTGCAGGATTGAATCAGATGGTAACGAGCTTGTTTATGCTCCTTGGTAATGCCATTGCAATATTTGTTTACTGGAATGCAGGGATATATGGCGCACTTCTTGTGGATTTCATTACATTTGTATTAAGCGCGATCTTGATTAAGCGGTGTGTCATACCCGAGGATGTGCGTCTGCCGAATGGACAACATACATGGAAGGATTTAAATATCTCGTTAGTCATGAAGGATTTTAAATCCGGTCTGGAATATATTCTGAATAACAAGCTCCTTCTCTCCCTCATTAGCGGATTCATCGTCTTTGGAATTGTGAACGGGGGGTTCTCTGTCATCCCGATCTTCATTCTGAAATACAAGCTGGCTCCTGAAACGTATGAAGAGTATTCCATCATTCTGGGGGTTGCTTTCGGGTCAGGAGTCTTGATCGGAAGTATCGTTTCTTCCATGCTTACCCAAAAATTCAGGTTTCATCAGTTAATCGTGACAGGTCTTGTCATTTCAGGAACGTTCATCATTGCAGCATCATTTGCACCGGTCACATGGATATTCATGTTGATCGTGTTTCTTGCAGCATTGGGGCTGCCCCTGGTAAATATCGCTATCGGGGGGTGGCTGCCAAGTATTATCGATCCAAAAATGATGGGAAGGGTCCAGGGATGGATCAACCCATCGATGATGTTGTCCCAATCAATTACACTTGGGATCATCGCCGTCACTTTCCCTGCAGTCGTTTCTGTAGAAATTCTATATTGGCTTGTAGGAGGCTGTTTGATAATAGTTGGTGCTTTCTACACAGTAATCCTCCCTAAGTTCCTGAAAGAGGAGGAAATCAAACCAGCTGTAGTAAATGGATGATGAACAAAGAATGCTCACTGTGAATATAAATGGATGGTATTCAGATTATGACTGACCACTTCGCAGCCAATCGGAGTAATCATTGCATTCGAATCATATCGTGGATTGGGTGCACCCGAACAGGAACGTAGACATTATGTATTAAGAAAATT
>NZ_JABMCR010000114.1 GCF_013179555.1 Bacillus haikouensis | reverse complement strand
ATTGCAGCAGCCAGAGATGCTGCCCCTGCGCCTTCAACCAATGTTTTCTCTCGTTGCAGCATGAACATCATGGCATACGAAATTTCTTCATCGGTGACAGTGACCATATCGTCCACATATTTGCGGATGATCGGGAATGTCAGTTCACCCGGCTTTTTGACAAGGATGCCGTCGGCGATTGTGTGAACATGGTTCAGGGATCCTTTGTTTTTCCCTGTGAAGAAATTATAGGTGGCAGGAGCTCCGAGGGCCTGCACTCCGATAATATTCACCCTCGGATTAAAGGATTTTACTGCAAGTGCCATGCCCGCAAGCAGTCCTCCTCCGCCTACCGGCACCAGGATCGTCTCCAGATCGCTGAGCTGTTGAAGCATTTCGAGCGCGACGGTCCCCTGCCCCGCCATCACTTTCGGATCATCAAATGCATGAACGAACGTTGAGCCTTTTTCCTTCATTTCTCCGACCGCAGCATTATAAGCTTCTTGATAAGTCTCTCCTTCTAATACGATGTTGGCTCCGTAATGCTTTGTTGCCTCCACTTTTGCAGAAGGTGTCCGCTTTGGCATAAAGATTTTCGAAGACGCGTTCCGCTGTGATGCAGCAAGCGCCACTCCTTGGGCGTGATTTCCTGCAGATGCGCAAATGATGCCTCTCCCTGCTTCCTCCCCGGACAGTGACATCACCTTATTCATCGCCCCTCTCACCTTAAAGGAACCAGTGCGCTGCATATTTTCCATCTTCATAAAAATATTGCCTCCCGTGAAAGCATTCAATGTGGAAGACTGCTTTAACGGTGTCCGATGCACTTGACCACTAATCCTTTCCATCGCTTCTACAACTTCAGCACTCTTCATTAAATCCCCAAGACATTCACCTCATTTTGTTTTTCGTATTTCTCGATTTTTTCCCCGTAATGCAGCGTCAGATCGATTTCATCGAGGCCCTTCATCAGCATCGTCTTCCAATATGGATCGACATTGAAGGAAGCTATAAGCCCTTCTGAATCACATAACACCTGTGAATCCAGTGACACTTCAATTCGATAACCATCCGCTTTCTTTTCATTCATAAATAGGGCATCCACCGTATCCTCAGGCAAACTGATCGGAAGGATACCGTTTTTCAGGCAGTTATTATAGAAAATATCCGCAAAGCTTTTGGCAATGACTACTTTAAAACCGAAATCCTGCAGCGACCATGGAGCATGTTCCCGTGATGATCCGCAGCCAAAGTTTTTCCCGCCGAGAAGGATTTCAGTGTCATTGTACTCAGGGGAATCAATCTGGAAATCTTTTCTCAATGTCTTCCCGTCGTCTTCAAATCGCCAGTGATAAAAAAGGAACTTCCCGAACCCTTTACGCTCGATCCTTTTTAAAAATTGCTTCGGTATGATCTGGTCTGTATCGACATTATCACGTTGTAGAGGAAATACTTTTCCTTCAAGATGATTGATTGCCATTTTTCCACCCCCTCATGATACTGGTGCTGCTTTGAATTTTCTTACATCCGTCAGCTTGCCGGTAACCGCGGCTGCCGCTGCCATCGCAGGACTTAGAAGATGCGTCCGCGAGCCGTTCCCCTGACGCCCTTCAAAATTCCGGTTCGATGTCGATGCACAACGTTTTCCAGGAGGAACGATGTCATCATTCATCGCAAGGCACATGCTGCATCCTGCTTCTCTCCATTCAAACCCTGCATCTTTAAATATTTCGTGAAGCCCTTCGGCTTCAGCCGCTTGTTTGACTTTGAACGAACCCGGTACGACCAGTGCGGTTACTTCCGCCTTCACTTTATGACCCTTTACCACTTCGGCTGCCGCTCTCAAATCACTCAATCGGGAGTTCGTACATGAACCGATGAACACATAATCAACCTCAATGTCTTCAATCGGCATTCCGGCTTCGAGACCCATATAGCGGAGTGCTCTTTCCGTGCCTTCTTGGTCTGAACGATCCTGGAAATCCTCAGGATGAGGGACTGATTTCGAGATGCCTGCCCCCATTCCCGGATTCGTCCCCCAAGTCACATGAGGTTCGATGTTCTCGCCTTTAATAATGATATGATCGTCGTATACTGCATCACCATCACTTTGCAGTGATCTCCACTCTTCTTTTAATTCATCATAGGGTTTATGTTCCGGCAGGTGCTCCCTTCCTTCAAGATACTCGAAAGTCACTTCATCCGGAGAAATCAACCCGGCCTTGGCACCAGCCTCGATACTCATATTGCAGACTGTCATCCGTTCTTCCATCGTAAGGTTCCGGATGACGTCACCGGTGAATTCAATGACATAACCTGTGCCGAATCCCACTCCGAATGAGGAAATGATATGGAGGATGACATCCTTGGCAGATACACCGAAACCAAGTTCACCTGAAACTTCGACCTGCATTGTTTTCGGTTTGGACTGCCAAAGTGTCTGGGTCGCTAACACATGCTCCACTTCACTGGTTCCGATTCCAAAGGCAAGTGCGCCGAAAGCTCCGTGAGTCGAAGTATGGCTGTCACCGCACACGATGGTTTTACCCGGCTGCGTCAGCCCCAGCTCCGGACCGATGACATGAACAATCCCCTGATCAGGATGGTGGATGTCCGACAGGTCCACATTGAATTCTTTGCAGTTTTTCTTCAGTGTGTCCATTTGCAGTTTTGCTATTTCATCCCGTACGATATGCCGTTCCCGGGTCGGTACATTATGATCCATCGTGGCATAGGTCAAATCCGGCCTTCTTACTTTCCTGCCCTTGAGCCGAAGCCCCTCAAAGGCCTGGGGAGACGTCACCTCATGAACAAGGTGCAGATCGATATACAGTAAATCCGGCTTTCCCTTTTCTTCGTGTACGATATGTTTCTTCCATATCTTTTCAATAATATTCTTCCCTGCCATGATCTCCCTCCTGGTTTGTTAAGTTTATGAACTTACGATAATGCTGTATTCAGGGCTTGAACCTGTTCTGTGATGCGTGGGTCCTCATGATGTCGAGCTTCCTGCACCTTAACCTCTTTCCACCCTACAAGTAAGCCGCCAGGATCGAGCTCAATGCATGGTCCGCTTCAAGGCGTTCTACTACAAGCTGGCTCATTGCACCTGTTCCGACAACAGTCCCGCGGCCCATTGTCCACAGGTCGCCGGTTCGGTAGCCGGCATTCAATACTTCCTGCACTCCCATTTCGACCATTTCCGCTTCTTCTTTTAATCCGAACGAGTGTCGAAGCATCATGGCAACCGATAGAATCATAGCGAGCGGATTGGCTTTTCCTTTGCCGGCGATATCCGGTGCCGAGCCGTGTACCGGTTCATAAAGGCCGAATGAGTCTTCTCTTAAACTGGCAGAAGGCAGCATCCCCAGAGACCCTGTAATCATGGAGGCCTCATCGCTCAGAATGTCTCCGAACATATTCTCGGTCACGAGTACGTCAAATTGCTTCGGCTGATACATCAGCTTCATGGCCGCTACATCAACAAGCATGTGCTCGACTTCTACATCCGGATATTCGACCGCTACTTCATTTACGACTTCCCTCCACATCCGGCTTGTTTCCAAAACATTTGCCTTATCTACGGACGTTAACTTTTTCTTTCGTTTTTGAGCCAGAACAAAAGCTTTACGTACGATCCGTTCGATTTCGCTGCGTTCGTACACCAGCGTATCGACCGCTATTTCATCGTTCTTTCCATGACGGCCGGATGGCTGACCGAAATATAAACCTCCCGTTAATTCGCGTACGATAACCAGATCAACGTCTTCCACCATTTCTTTTTTCAATGGTGAAGCATTCAGCAAGCTTTCGAATGCTTTCACGGGGCGTAAATTGGCAAATAGATTGAACTCTTTACGGATGGCAAGAAGTCCTTTTTCCGGACGCTGCTGTTTGGGAAGGCTCTCCCATTTGGGACCGCCGACCGCTCCTAGCAGGACGGCATCACTTTCCCTGCAAAGCTTGATGGTTTCAGGAGGTAATGGTGTACCGAACCGATCGACGGCCGCTCCGCCGATATATCCTTTTTCCACTTCGAATTCATGGCCGAACCAGTCACCCACCGCTTTCAGTACTTCTAATGCACCATCCATGATTTCTTGGCCGATACCGTCTCCAGGCAACACTGCGATTTTCTTCTTCATTAGAACTACCTCCTGTTTTAGTAGAGTCTGTATAAACAGCGCTGTTGATTTCCGTGCAAGACTTCGTTTTCCGGGGATGACCCGCGGGCATCCTTGTCTTGCACTCCACTCAACAGCTGGAACTTCGTAATAAGTAATTGGGATCTTTCACAACATAGCTTCGAATAAAGCCCTCAACAAAAACCTTTATTTACCTTATACTCCAACATTCACAGCCACTTTCTCTTTCATTGACGATTTCTGCTGAAGCAGGCGATTCACTGCGTTCAAGTATGAACGGGCCGAAGCCTCAAGGACATCCTGGGCGGTTCCCCGTCCGCTGGTATTTTCCCCGTCATATTCAAGGCGGACATATACTTCAGCCAGTGCATCACGGCCGCCGCCGACTGAGTTGATTTTGTAATCAAGAAGTTTTGACGGAGAAGGAAGCATCAATTCGATTGTATTGTAGATGGCTTCCACGCTTCCTGAGCCGGTGGATGCGAGCTGCTTCAGGCTTCCGTTATCATCACAAAGCTCGATTGTTGCAGTCGGTATATTATCCATTCCGTACTGAACCTGCATTCTTTCCAGTTTGAAACCTGCACCTTCGCCGATTTCCGTCTGCTTGTTTGTCAGGATGCTGAAGAGATCTTCGTCGACGATTTCCTTCTTTTTATCCGCCAATTCCTTAAAGGTCCGGAATGCTTCATTCAGCTTTTCTTCTGTCAGCTCGAAACCGAGCTCAATGGCTTTATTTTTAAACGCATGGCGTCCTGAATGCTTTCCTAGAACTAGTCTTGTTGAGTTTACACCGATCAATTCCGGTGTAATGATTTCGTAGGTCGTCTTCTCCTTCAGCATGCCGTCCTGATGGATTCCTGATTCGTGAGCGAATGCGTTGTTCCCGACGACCGCCTTGTTGGCAGGTACCCTCATTCCGGTCAATTTGCTGACGAGGGCACTTGTTTTCTTGATTTCATCAAGCTTCAAGCGGGTTGTTGCGCCGTAAAAGTCTTCGCGGATACGCAAAGCGACCGAGATTTCCTCGAGAGCTGCATTTCCGGCACGCTCACCGATCCCATTGATGGTTCCTTCGATTTGATCGGCCCCATTTTCAATTGCCGCAAGTGAATTGGCTGTTGCCATTCCAAGGTCGTCATGACAGTGGGCCGATAGTTTTACACCGTCGATATTCGGAACGTTCTCCCTTACAAACCTGAATATTTGCCCGTATTCCCGAGGCGACATGTATCCGACTGTATCCGGGAGATTGATGACTGATGCCCCTGCATCGATCACCTTTTCCATGATTTTCACGAGAAAGTTCAAGTCCGTCCTGCCTGCATCTTCGGCTGACCACTGAACGACAGGGAAGAATTTCTTTGCATATTTAACTGTTTCCACTGCTTTTTCAACGACCTGATCCGGCGACATTTTCAGCTTGTGCGTCATGTGGATCGGGGAGGTTGCGATAAAGACGTGGATCCTTGGTTCCGCTGTATGCTTCAATGACTCCCATACCGCATCGATGTCACGTTTTTGTGCTCTGGCAAGACCAGTTACGGAGCTGCTTTTAATCGTTTCCCCGATTTTTTTCACTGCATCGAAGTCGCCTTTTGAAGCTGCAGGAAACCCGGCTTCAATTACGTCGACCCCGAGCCGTTCGAGCTGCTTTGCCACTTCGATTTTTTCAAGGGTGTTCAGGTTTACACCGGCCGATTGTTCCCCGTCTCTAAGTGTTGTGTCAAAAATATCAATGGTTCGCACTTGCTACCACTTCCTTCTCTTTTTTAGAGGATTTCGGCTGTACAAATGGCATCATTTTACGAAGCTCTTTACCAACTTTTTCGATTTCATGCTGGCTTTCACGTTGATTGATGGCGTTGAATTCCGGTCGGTTCGCCTGGTTTTCGAGAATCCATCCTTTTGCAAATTTTCCTGTTTGAATGTCTGTCAGTACTTCCTGCATGCGAGCTTTCGTTTCATTGTTCACGATACGGGGTCCTGAAACAAAATCTCCCCATTGTGCTGTATCTGAAATTGAATAGCGCATGCCTTCGAGTCCTTGTTCGTACATTAAATCAACGATCAGTTTCAGTTCGTGCAGACATTCAAAGTATGCAACTTCTTTCTGGTAGCCTGCTTCGACAAGGGTTTCGAACCCTGCTTTTACTAAGGAAGTCAACCCTCCGCATAATACCGCCTGTTCCCCGAATAGATCGGTTTCCGTTTCTTCCTGGAAAGTGGTTTCGAGGATTCCTGCACGTCCTGCGCCGACACCTTTTGCGTAGGCAAGAGCCACGTCACGCGCCTTACCTGAGACGTCCTGGTAAACTCCGAATAATGCCGGTACGCCTGCCCCCTCTTCAAATGTTCTGCGGACAAGATGTCCCGGCCCTTTAGGAGCAACCAGGAATACATCGACGTCTTCCGGAGGAACAACCTGGCTAAAGTGGATGTTGAATCCGTGAGCGAAAGCTAAAGCTTTTCCTGCTGATAAGGCAGGCTTGATTTCTGCTTCATACACCTTAGGCTGATGTTCATCGGGAAGAAGGACCATAATCACCTCTGCCTGTTCACATGCTTCGCGGACAGAATAGACATCCAATCCATCCTCCACTGCCTGATCCCAAGACTTTCCTTTTCGTAAACCTACGACTACATCAAATCCGCTTTCCTTCAAATTCTGCGCATGGGCATGACCTTGAGAACCGTATCCAACAACCGCAACCTTCTTCCCTTTCAAAACCTCTTCATTCACATCTCCGTTATAATAAACCTTTACCATTTTGATCATCCTCTCCCATTTTTTTATAAAATTTACGCTGTAGCGATATTTCCTTTAATTGACGATTGAATACTGCTTGAGATCCGTAACTGACTTTCCATTGCCTCTTGCAAATGCGGTGATGCCGGTACGGGCGATTTCTTTGATTCCATAAGGTCTCAGTAAATCGATAATCGCTTCGATTTTTGATGTTTCTCCTGTTACCTGGACAGTCACACTGTCACGGGCCACATCGATGATCGACGCCCGGAACGGTTCGACGATGCCGTTTATTTCTGATCTTGTCTGACCAGTGCTCAATACTTTGATGAGTGCCAGTTCGCGGGCGACAACGCCTTGATCGGTGATGTCTGTTACTTTCAAGACGTCGATTTGTTTATGAAGCTGCTTCATCAGCTGTTCGATTTTGCGGTCGTCCTCCACATTGACGACGAAGGTCATTCTCGAAATCCCTTCCACTTCGGTGTAGCCGACCGAAATGCTTTCGATGTTGAACTGCCGCTTTGTAAATAGACCGGTTACCCGGTTGAGTACGCCGCTGCGGTTATGCACCAGTGCCGTTACAATCCGCTTCATGGTTTCACTCCTAACATTTCGTGGATTCCTTTTCCTGGAGCGACCATCGGGTAGACATTTTCTTTAGGGTTCACCAGGCAGTCGATGAGGACAGGTTCATCACTTGTCAGTGCTTCTCTCAAGACACTTTCCACTTCTTCCTGGGTTTTCACCCTGTATCCCCTGATCCCGTATGACTCTGCCAGTTTTACAAAATCGGGCTGCAAGGAGAAGAGTGATTGCGAATACCGCTCTTCATAGAAGGTTTCCTGCCACTGTCTTACCATTCCGAGTGTGTTGTTGTTCAGGAGCACCACTTTTACAGGAAGATTGAGTTCCTTTAAAAGTACCAGCTCCTGCAGCGTCATCTGGAAACCGCCGTCACCCACAAAGGCAACCACTTTGCTTGCAGGGTTGGCTAACTGAGCGCCGATTGCTGCCGGGAAACCGAAACCCATCGTTCCCAGTCCTCCTGATGTGACCCAGTTATTCGGCTTTTTAAATGAATAATATTGGGCCGCCCACATCTGATGCTGTCCTACATCGGTGGTGACAATCGCTTCGCCGCTTGTCATCTCATATACCTGTTCGATCAGCAGCTGAGGGGACAGTACTTCATTCGTCTTGGTATACCAGAAAGGATTCTCAAGTTTGTATACCTGCAGATGCCGGTGCCAATCTTCCGTTTCTCCTCTGACAGCCTCATGTTCGAGAATCTTCAGGAGCGCCTCCTTTGAATCTGCCACGATCGGGATATGGGTAGTCACGTTCTTCCCGATTTCTGCAGGATCTATATCGATATGGACGACCTTCGCCTTCGGGGCAAAAGTGGCAAGATTCCCGGTAAGCCTGTCGTCAAACCTTGCACCTATATTGATTAATAGATCACATTCATACAGAGCCATATTGCTGGTATAGCAGCCATGCATCCCGGCCATGCCCAAGAATAATGGATGATCCGCCGGAAAACCTCCCAATCCTAAAAGGGTGTGAATAACAGGCAGGTCATAAAGCTCAGCAAAGCATTTTAATTCTTCAGACGCTTTACCGTGTAAAACGCCTGCTCCCGCTAAGATCACCGGTCTCTTTGACATCTTGATGGCATCGACTAGCTTCCTGATTTGCAGCGGGTTCGGATGCAAGTTCGGCTGATAGCCCGGCAGGTCCATTTCCACCTCATTCACCTGAGGGGCATCCATCACCGTCAGATCCTTTGGGATATCCACAAGTACCGGACCCGGCCGGCCCGTGGAGGCGATGTGAAAGGCTTCTTTCACGATTCTCGGCAAATCTTTGATATCACGGACCTGATAATTATGTTTTGTGATCGGCATCGTGATTCCGACCACATCCGCTTCCTGAAAGGCATCGGTTCCGATGACACCTGAAGCGACCTGGCCGGTGAAGATGACAAGGGGAAGCGAATCCATCATTGCATCTGCGATTCCGGTTACCAGATTGGTAGCACCCGGCCCTGATGTCGCAATGACAACACCAGGTTTTCCCGATACCCGCGCATATCCTTCAGCAGCATGGATGGCCCCTTGCTCATGCCTGGCGAGAACGTGCTTGATAGGGGCTTTGTACAGAGCATCATAGATTGGCAGGACTGCTCCACCCGGATATCCAAACAGAATATCAACTTGTTCCTCTCTTAAAGCCTTCATGAGCATGTCAGCACCGTTGACTTTTTCTGCCTGTTTCTGTGAAGCCGGTTCTGCCTCTAACTTAGCTCTCATTGTCAATCTCCTCCTTTTTTTGAAGTGCGCAGCTGCTATACTGCTGTTTCGTTCCATCACTCAGCGGTTGACTCATCCCAGATGATTTGCATATAAAAAAGCCTTTCCACCCACTACGACAGAATTTTATCTTTCGCAGGGGCGAAAAGGCTTTGATCCTTTCCACGGTACCACCCTAGTTCAGAGACGAGCCCGCGGGCCGTCTCCCTCAGCAGACTGATCTACTCTTCATCAGCCTTTGTTTTTGTAACGAGTACCAACTACTCGATCATTCCTACTCAAAATGTTCAGAACGATACTCAGAGGGGATGTCGGCATCGGGTGTATTACTGGTTCGCAGCACCACCAGTTCTCTGGAAATACAATATCCGATCCTTTTACCTCTTCAGCGCTTTAAGCGTTATTATGTTTTCAAGATTCCACCTGTACTTGCGGATGTTACCAGCTTTGCGTATCTTGCGAGATACCCTTTTTTGATTTTTGGAGGAGGCTGCTCCCAATCCAGCTGTCTGAATTTCAGTTCTTCCTCGGAAACCATCAGTGATATAGTTCGGTTCGTTAAGTCAATAAAGATCGGGTCGCCATTTTCAATGACTCCGATTGGTCCGCCTTCAGCAGCTTCAGGCGAAACATGCCCGATTGAGATTCCGCGGGATGCGCCGGAGAATCGTCCATCTGTCATAAGGGCCACTTTCTTTTCGAGTCCCCTTCCGGCAATCGCTGCAGTAGGAGCAAGCATCTCAGGCATTCCGGGGCCTCCTTTCGGCCCTTCATACCGGATGACCACGACGTGTCCTTCTTTTACCTCTCCGCTTTCAATTCCGGCGAGTGCGTCGTCCTGTGATTCATAAACAATGGCTTCACCCATGAATGTTTTGATCGAAGGATCGACCGCCCCTACTTTGATGACGCCGCCATCCGGAGCGATGTTTCCAAATAAAACGGATAACCCTCCAACCGGACTGTGGGCAGTTTCTTTTTGACGAATCACATCTTCATTCCGGATGTGGGCATCCATGACATTTTCATAAAGTGATTTACCGGTGACAGTGATCCTGTCTTTGTGCACGGCGCCCATTTCACATAGTTCCTTGATGATGGCACTGACTCCGCCAGCGTTGTGAACATCCTGCATGGAATAATCGGATGCCGGACTTATTTTAGATAAATAAGGGACGCGTTCTGCCACCTTATTGATCCTGTTGATGTCGTAATCTATTTCTGCCTCGTTCGCGATCGCCAGTGTATGAAGAACGGTATTGGTTGAACCGCCCATTGCCATATCCAGCGCAAAGGCATCGTCAATGGTATCTTCCGTGATAATGTCCCGTGGTTTGATATCTTTCTTCACCATTTCCACTAAGTGCTTTGCAGCATCCTTAATCAATTGATGCCGTTCTGCTGAAGTGGCGACAATCGTCCCGTTCCCAGGAGGCGCCATTCCGAGCATTTCCATCAGTGAGTTCATGGAATTTGCAGTGAACATTCCTGAACATGATCCGCAGGTCGGACAGGCGTTCTGCTCAATATCAAGCAGCTGTTCTGCCGTCATCCTGCCTGATTGGTGAGCACCCACCCCTTCAAAAACAGAAACGAGGGATAATGGACTTCCATCACTCGATACCCCGGCTTCCATCGGACCGCCTGATACAAAGACGGAAGGCACATTCGTTCTGACCGATGCCATCAGCATGCCGGGGGTGATTTTGTCACAATTCGGAATGTAAAAGACTCCGTCAAACCAATGGGCGTTAATCACTGTTTCAGCTGAATCTGCAATGAGTTCCCTGCTCGGCAATGAATATCTCATTCCGATATGCCCCATCGCGATACCATCGTCGACTCCGATTGTGTTGAATTCGAACGGGATTCCTCCAGCTTCGCGGATGGCCTCTTTCACCACCTGTGCAAAACCATTTAGATGCATATGACCGGGAATGATATCAATATAGGAGTTACAAACTCCGATGAATGGTTTTTCAAGGTCTTCCAGTTTGACCCCTGTCGCATAAAGCAAACTGCGGTGCGGGGCCCTGTCGATTCCTTTCTTGATCATGTCACTGCGCACATCATCACCTCCACTTATCCGACTTGGGCATTTTGTTTGTAAACTTTTCTTCCATCCTGCGTGACAGTGTTTCTGAATTCCTGCAATAATTGATTCGTATAAGAACCAGGCTTGCCGTCACCGATGATACGTCCGTCAACCTTGACTACCGCGATGACTTCGGCTGCCGTCCCTGTTAAGAATACTTCGTCTGCTGTATATACATCGTGACGGGTAAACACCTCTTCTTTAATATCCAACCCAAGGTTATCTGCAATTTCGATGATCGCATTCCGGGTGATTCCTTCAAGTGCCCCTACATAGCCGGGAGGCGTGAGGATCTTACCTTTTTTCACGATAAAGATATTGTCGGCTGAGCCTTCTGCTACATATCCTTGATCGTTCATCATGAGTGCTTCACTTACCCCTGCTAGATTTGCCTCGATTTTTACAAGAATGTTATTTAAATAGTTCAGGGATTTCACTTTAGGTGATAGAACATCTGCCCGATTCCGCCGGCTTGCGACCGATACGATTTCGATGCCTGTTTCATAAAGGTTTTTCGGGAACAGAGCCAGCTGTTCTGCGATGACGATCAGCTGCGGTCTGCTGCAGGAAAAAGGATCAAGTCCAAGGTTCCCTACTCCGCGGGAAATGACTACCCGGATGTAGGCATTCTCCAGCTGATTTTTCTTCAAAGTATCCACGATGATGTCGCACATTTCCTCTTTCGACACTTCGATATTGAGCATGATGGCTTTCGCTGAGTCATAAAGGCGATCAACATGTTCTTCCAGACGGAATACATTTCCATCGTACATCCGAATCCCTTCGAACACTCCATCTCCATAAAGAAAACCATGGTCGTAAACAGATACGACTGCGTCTTCCTTCTTAACGTATTGACCGTCCAAATAGATCCATTGTTCGTTCATGTTAATCATTCCTTCCCCGGTTGAATTGGATTTTATAAAAAAGAGATTTTTGCTGATTTGCAGCTTGTGTTGACTGCTGCAGTGGAGCCTTTTTTCAATAGCCTCGGACTGCGTACACGAATCAGCCGATGACCGGTTTGTTCCGGCTCTTAAATTTATATTGAGGACAATATTACGCCCGTTTGATGGGAAGGTCAACAGTATTTTTGTAAATTTTTTGACTATTTAGATTTATCTGATTTATAGTAACCGCTTACATCTCTGTCCTTATTGAGTTTGTGAGCAAGAAAAAAATTTGATTTTTTTTAGTGATTGTCCATTCATTCTTTTGTTCGGATTTCGAGACAATTCTACAGGCTTTGAAGAGTGCTTCTGAGGGGAGGTGGGTCGGCAGGACTATTTTTTGAGGATAGAAATTCTCAATTTAAACCGTTAATTGATAATGGGGAAGCCGAGTTGACTTTAAAGTTTTTTCAGGTGAATTACGCGTATTGAAGAAGGGAAAGTTATATAAATTTTAGTCTAAATGAAGTATTTGTTTAACAGATAAAGGGGGCTTGGCCTCGAAACGAGTATTGTTCCGGCATGCTCCAACCTTATTCTGTCGAAATTGGTGAGAATCCTGCCGTTTCGATCATTAATCCCATCGAAGTTACGGTTAATTCTGCCGGTTTGCTCAATAATCCTGCTGAACTCTATATTAATCCCGCTTTTTAACATTTTTTTCAAATCATTAGACCCACGCGGTTCCGTCAGCCATTTCTCATCCCTAAATTAAAATCCCTCTAAACAAAAAAAC
>NZ_JABMCR010000113.1 GCF_013179555.1 Bacillus haikouensis | reverse complement strand
CATGTGCCTCTAAGCCCTGCAGCTAGACAAGTGAGACCCCGCAGGCTTGCCGAGGAGACTCACGGGCTACCCGCGGAAAGCGAAGTCTTGCACGGAAATCATTAGCGGTATTAAGAACATACACTGAAATTGTTCGTCTTTATGTTAAGAAAAACCCGAACTAAACTACCTTCTTACAGGCAAATTAGTTCGGGGCTAAAACACTTTTGTCCCAGCCCCTTTCAGTTTAATGAATGTTTAAAACAAATGACTGCTTTGAATAGTAGTGAAAGAAAATTAAATATTATTAGAAGTTTACTGCAGAATTCTTGAAATTCCCGATATAAGGGCGAATAAAATTGAAACAAAAAAACACCGGCCAAGGCCGATGCAGGAAACCATGAACGACTTTAGTCCCGGTGCTCTTCATAGCGAGAAAGCTTCGTTAATTGCGTCAATACCTCTACTTCTTCCGCAGATAGGGGAGGGCTATTAACGGCTTCGATGTTTTCCTTCAACTGCCGGATCGAACTGGCTCCTGGTATGACTGACGCTAACGAACTATGAGCCAGGTCATACTGAAGGGCAAGTTCATTCATGGTTCGGGTATCAGCGGTTTTTTCACGGATCGAGCGCAGGACTTCTTCAAGCTCTGCATATGGATAATCCAAGTATCCATTTTCTTTAATTTTATCTGAAGCCTTTGTAAGCATTTTTTCGGAAAGAAGCCCTTTCGCAAGAGGTCCGCGTGCAATGATGCTCACACCGTGGTCCTCAAGGAGATCCATCCATTCCTCTGGTCGTCGGTCAAGCAGGCTGTACTGCATCATGACACTTTGAATGGAGGAATGATTCAAGAATCTTTTAATGACATTTGGTCGGATCGAAGAAATTCCGTATTGCCGGATATACCCCTCGGTCTTCAATTCCTCGAATGCTTCAATACTTTCTTCAAAATTGTCTTCAATGGTTCCTCCATGAAGCTGATACAAATCGATATAGTCCACTTTGAGTCTTGAGAGGCTGTCCTTCACTGCAGATTTCAAATAATCTTTGGATGGGTCCCATCTCCAGCCTTCTTTTACATCGTTCCATCTGTTACCTGCTTTGGTGGCAATCACGACGTCATCACGGACATCCTTTAAGGAATTCCCCACGATTTCCTCATTCTTTCCGAAATCGTACAAATCAGCTGTATCAAAATAATTGATTCCATTTTCTAATGCAGTTTGAACGATTTCTTTCGCTTTCTTCTCATCAGTACCGAGGGACATGCAGCCAAGTCCCATTTTTGAAATATATAGATCCGAGTTGCCGATTTGTCTTTTTTCCATCATACCCGTCCTTTCGATTTCAATCATTATCTCTATTTTAACGAAAGCGGGGACGGTTAAACAAAAGATACGCATTACCTTATTGGCAGGGGCTTTCAGAAGTTGAGCAGGAATCTCTCATATTACATACCTGAGGCAGCTGTCCATTCTTTGACAGTTTCATACTTTCTGCTGTATTCCTTCAGTTTCGCTATTACTTCCCAGGCTTTTCCGGAGAGTATAATCCGATCTTTCTCAACGATTACCTGCAAAAGGGATCACCTCATTCTTTCTATCAAATATGGTAGAATGTATGAAGAAAAGGCGAGTGACAGAACAAGGAGAGATGATTAGTGAAAAAATTCGAAGAGAAGACAATCAGTACTGAAAAAATATATCAAGGAAAGATTATCGACCTGCAAGTGGATGAAGTGACCCTTCCGAATGGGAAGACATCGAAAAGAGAACTGATTAAACATCCCGGGGCTGTGGCGGTCATCGCTTTAACTCCGGAAGGCAAACTCGTGATGGTCGAGCAGTATCGCAAAGCCCTCGAAAAATCAATCGTTGAAATTCCTGCCGGAAAGCTTGAACCCGGCGAAGAGCCGATTATCACGGCTGCCAGGGAGCTGGAAGAAGAAACGGGTTACGGTTGTGAGAAACTTGAACATCTTATTTCCTTCTACACATCACCGGGATTTGCAGATGAACTTGTGCATCTATACGCAGCGAAAAATATCAAACGTTTAGAAGAAGCGAGAGAACTTGATGAGGATGAATTTGTAGAACTATTAGAGGTGACCGTGGAAGAGGCTTCAGTGCTGATCAAAGAGGAAAAAATCCATGATGCAAAAACAGCATATGCAGTACAATATCTCCAGCTGCAGCAATTAAATAATTAAACCACTGAAAAAAGCACTTATCCTGCGCGATTAAAGCGGGCGTTTCGGTTATAATCAGGTTGATCGGATAGCAGCATAATCTTGTCCCTTCCAGCATATATTCTACTAATCGATATCTGGGAGGAGCATTTTGATGCGCAAAAAAATATCAAATTCAAATCCAGTCGTACAACATGTACAAGCACATTCCTCAATATACTTATTCATCATTACATTGTTTTTAATGGGAATCATCTTTGGGGCGATTGTGGTTAATTCGTTGTCCTTTGCCCAAAAAGAAGACCTCTATTTTTATTTGAGTAAATTCTTTAGTGAAATTGAAGGGGGAAGAATCACGTCAGCTGAAGAGCTGTTCAGACAGAGCTTTCTCCATAATGTAAAATACCTTGGACTGATTTGGATTTTGGGTATTTCAATCATTGGCCTCCCCCTCATTTTTGTGCTGCTATTCATGAAAGGGGTCGTGGTGGGATTTTCTGTCGGCTTCCTTGTGAATCAAATGGGATGGAGCGGTTTTCTGCTTTCTTTCGTGAGCGTTTTGCCGCAAAACATCATTATCATTCCTGCTTTCATCTTCATCGGAGTGATCAGTGCGGGCTTTTCCCTTACATTAATCCGTAAGATTTTTGTGAGGCACAGTGCATCCATGCAATTTCAAATACTCCCATTTCTATCGAGGTATGTTATTTTCTTCGTTATTGCAGTGGGAATCGTGACGGTTGCTGCCAGTATAGAGGCGTACCTTTCACCTAATTTAATGGAAGCGGTCATATCCAGGATTAAATAATGATTATTATCTAATAACCATTTCAGTTTCTTGATTATAATTATTTTATTTTGCTTATTCCTCCCTTTTTGATATAATAATATAGACATTGACGAGGGAGGGAAGGACAATGGAAAGTCGTATCGAACGAATCAAAAAACAGCTTCATTCTGCCAGCTATAAGTTGACTCCTCAGCGTGAAGCTACAGTACGAGTGCTGTTAGAGCATGAAGAAGATCACCTGAGTGCCGAAGATGTATACCTCCTCGTTAAGGAAAAGTCTCCGGAAATCGGACTGGCAACGGTGTATCGTACACTCGAATTGCTTTCTGAACTGAAAATCGTGGATAAGATCAACTTTGGTGATGGTGTATCCCGATATGACCTCCGTCAAGAAGGAGCCGCCCATTTTCATCATCATTTAGTATGTATCGAATGCGGAGCGGTGGATGAAATCCAGGATGACCTGCTTGAAGACGTTGAAAAGATTGTTGAGAGAGATTGGAAATTCAAAATAAAAGATCACCGATTAACCTTTCATGGCATATGTTCAAGATGCCAGGATAAAGAGGAAGAATCTGAATAGTAATGGAAAAGCCCTGAAGAAGCTGGTTATTGTTTCGTTCTGAAACGATTGTATACATATCTTTAAGGGCTTTTTTTAATCAATCCGGCACCGATTCCTGCAAAGGGCACTGAAAGAATGTAATACTTGATAAAATATTGGTCCCCATTGGTATAAAACAGTCCAAAATCGTCATAGCTTGTATTATAGAACATGATGGACTGTGGAAATATAATATCAAATGGAGGAAAAACGGATGAGAAAAGGAATAGGTATGGTTTGGCAGACCATTAAAGTATTTATATTATTTACCGGATCGACGATACTATTTTACTATGGAATCATATGGATTAGTGAAGAGTACGAAGGATATCACAAATACGATGAACCAGAGGGAGCTGCGGTCAAAGTATCTTCTTCTGTCGCGGATGAAGACAGTCATTGGTATGACCGATTATTATTTTTTTATATGAACGGGGAGTAATGCAATTTGGAAGACCAGATTAAAGACTATATGCATTTTTTGATTGTTGAAAAAGGACTCGCAAAAAATACAATTGAATCCTATCAGCGGGATTTGAATAACTATGCCTTATACTTGACGAATGTCGAAGAAATATCCTCACTCAATGAAGTTACCAGAGTGAATATCGTACAATTTTTGGGCCATTTGAAGGAACAGGGGAAATCCTCTAAAACCCTTGCCAGACATGTAGCATCGATTCGGTCCTTCCACCAGTTTCTTCTAAGGGAAAAGGGTACAGATCAAGACCCGACTGTACATATTGAAACACCTAAAACAGAACGGACTCTACCGAAAATATTGAGCATAGAAGAAGTGGAGGCATTGCTTGATGCACCCGAAGATTCGACGCCTCTCGGAATGAGGGACAAAGCGATGCTCGAAATTCTTTATGCAACCGGTATCCGCGTTAGTGAACTCATTTCACTTAAGCTAGAGGATGTCCATTTGACAATGGGCTTTGTCCGATGTATCGGCAAAGGAAATAAAGAAAGGATCATTCCGATTGGAAAGACTGCCATGACGGTGCTGGAGACATACCTGGAGGATGCCAGGCTGAAATTAAGGTCAAAAAAGCACAAAGATGAACATCTGTTTTTAAATCATCATGGCAAGGGATTGACCAGGCAGGGGTTTTGGAAAAACTTGAAGGCCCTGGCCAAAAAAGCGAATATCGAAAAAGATTTGACCCCTCATACGTTGAGGCATTCTTTCGCCACTCATTTATTGGAAAATGGAGCAGATTTGAGGGCCGTCCAGGAAATGCTCGGCCATGCAGATATATCTACGACCCAAATCTATACGCATGTGACGAAAACCCGCTTAAAGGATGTTTATTCAAAATTTCACCCCAGAGCATAATATTAAGAGAGACTTCTTAAAGAATTGACCAACTTTAAGAGGTTCTCTCTTGTTTTTTTTGAAAGGGAAAAGTAGAATATAGATGTCAGACTTCTGACGTTCTTCTCATTCGATTGATACGTCAGAGTTGAGGGTAAGATACGTTTGTGGATACAAAATGTAACCGCTTTTTTAAAAGAACGGGTCTAAATGGTTTTCATAGAGAGTAAGCGGAAACAGGACAAATAAAGCAGTTATAATAGGAGGATGTCTAATGAGCAATTATACATATAAAAGAGTTCACCTGATCGTAATGGATTCAGTGGGCATCGGCGAAGCACCGGATGCTGAACAGTTTAACGATAAAGGGACGGACACTCTTGGGCATATTGCTGAACGAATGAATGGATTGAACATGCCTAATATGGCGAAGTTGGGGCTTTCGAACATCAAGCAAGTGAAAGGGGTGGAGAAAGCCGACTCCCCGCTGGCTTTTTACACGAAGATGCAGGAAGCCTCTGTCGGGAAAGATACAATGACTGGGCACTGGGAAATAATGGGTCTTAACATCGATACACCTTTCAAAACATATCCCGACGGCTTTCCAGAGAAATTAATTCAGAAGCTTGAGGCGGAAACAGGCAGAACAATAATTGGTAACAAACCGGCAAGCGGTACTGCAATTATTGAAGAGCTTGGAAAAGAACATATGGAAACAGGTGCACTGATTGTTTACACTTCTGCAGATCCAGTACTGCAAATCGCGGCACATGAAGACGTCATTCCGATTGAAGAACAATATAAAATATGTGAAATCGCGCGAGAAATTACAATGCATGAAGAATTCCTCGTGGGACGAGTTATAGCTCGACCATTCGTTGGCAGACCGGGAAGCTTTAAACGTACCGCCAACCGTCACGATTATGCACTTAAGCCATTTGACCGAACTGTGATGAATGAGATGAAGGACTCCGGATTCGATGTAATCGCAATCGGGAAAATTTCTGATATCTACAATGGGGAAGGCGTAACGCAATCAATCCGTACGAAACACAATATGGACGGGATGGACGGATTGATCAAAGCATTCGATGAATCTTTCACTGGTTTGAGTTTCCTTAATTTAGTAGACTTTGATGCCCTCTATGGTCATAGACGTGATCCAGAAGGATATGGGAAAGCGCTGGAAGAATTCGACGCCCGTCTTCCGGAGGTATTGGAAAAGATGACAGAGGACGATCTCCTCCTCATCACTGCCGACCATGGGAACGACCCTACGGCTCCAGGAACCGACCATACAAGGGAATATGTACCCCTTCTGGCTTATTCTAAGCGCTTCACCGAAGGGAAAGAACTTCCTGTCAGAGAAACATTCGCGGATATCGGGGCTACGGTAGCAGACAACTTCAATGTAACCATGCCGAAGTTCGGAAAAAGCTTTTTATCAGAAATGAAATAAAGAAAATGATTGAAAAACAGAACAGTGGTTGGATGGAAGATGCATATGCTTCATCTCCTCTTTCTGTTTATCCTACTAAAAGGGAGTAATTTAATATGAACTTTGAAAAAATACAAAATGCTGCTAATCACTTAAAAAACCAATACACCGGTCAGCCAAAGATCGGCCTTATACTTGGATCAGGACTTGGAGTCCTTGCCGATGAAATCCAAAATGCCGTGAAGATTCCTTATAAAGAGATTCCTGATTTCCCTGTTTCTACAGTGGCCGGTCATGCAGGACAGCTGGTGTTCGGACAATTATCAGGACAAGAAGTCGTTGCCATGCAGGGGCGTTTTCATTACTACGAAGGATACGGATTCGATAAAGTGACGTTCCCGGTCCGCGTGATGAAAGAACTTGGAGTGGAAATCCTCATTGTAACAAATGCCGCAGGCGGGGTGAACGAAGAGTACGAAGCGGGGGATCTGATGTTGATTTCTGATCATATTAACAATATGGGAGGGAATCCTTTAATCGGAGCGAATGATTCCCGTCTTGGACCAAGATTCCCTGATATGTCCCAAGCTTATGATAAAGAACTTCGTCAAAAGGCTAAAGAGATCGCGAATGAGCTTTCTCTTGAGATTCAGGAAGGCGTTTATGTCGGAAATACCGGCCCGGTATATGAAACACCTGCAGAAGTGAAGCTCGCCCGTACATTGGGAGGCGACGCTGTAGGAATGTCCACTGTACCTGAAGTGATTGTAGCCCGTCATGCAGGTATTAAAGTACTTGGGATTTCCTGCATTTCAAATATGGCTGCCGGCATATTGGATCAGCCGCTGTCACATGATGAAGTCATCGAAACAACCGAAATGGTTCGCGCTAACTTCCTGTCTTATGTGAAGGAAATTGTTAAATCTCTTTAAGGGATAAAATCCTAGATCTTTTGAATACGGAACGGCTAAAATCTTTAGAAGTTGGTGATCGTAAATGAGAATGGTAGATCTTATTGAAAAGAAGCGGGAAGGAAAAGAACTGACAACAGAAGAAATCAAATTTATCATAGATGGATATACAGAAGGATCAATTCCGGATTATCAGGTAAGTGCCTTGACGATGGCAATTTTCTTCAAGGACATGAGCGAAAGGGAACGTGCTGACTTGACGATGGCGATGGTCGAATCGGGAGATCAGATTGACCTGTCTGCCATTGAAGGCATCAAGGTTGATAAGCATTCTACAGGCGGGGTTGGAGATACGACCACCCTTGTACTTGGTCCATTAGTGGCATCTGTCGGTGTGCCTGTCGCTAAAATGAGCGGAAGAGGACTTGGTCATACGGGAGGAACCATTGACAAACTTGAAGCGGTGGAAGGATTTCATGTTGAGATTGAAAATGACGAATTCATCCAGTTAGTCAATAAGAACAAATTAGCCGTCATCGGCCAAAGTGGAAATCTGACGCCTGCAGATAAAAAGCTATACTCATTACGTGACGTGACAGCAACTGTCAACAGCATCCCGCTAATCGCAAGCTCAATCATGAGTAAAAAGATCGCTGCAGGAGCTGATGCAATTGTCCTTGATGTCAAGACGGGCGCGGGCGCCTTCATGAAGACGCTGGAGGATTCTAAAAACCTGGCAAAAGCGATGGTGAACATCGGTAATAATGTTGGAAGAAAAACGATGGCAGTCATCTCGGATATGAGCCAGCCGCTTGGATTTGCGATAGGGAACGCTTTAGAAGTGAAAGAAGCAATCGATACGCTGAAAGGTGAAGGTCCGGAAGACCTGACTGAATTATGCTTAACACTGGGAAGCCACATGGTTTATCTGGCTGAAAAAGCTTCTTCATTAACAGAAGCAAGAGAATTACTGAAAAAAGCAATCGAAGATGGATCAGCCCTCGATAACTTCAAAGTATTCCTTGAGTCTCAGGGTGGAGATGCATCAGTAATTGACAACCCAACCAAGCTTCCTCAAGCACAATACAAGGTTGAACTGGAAGCAAGGGAAGATGGCTTTGTTTCAGAAATCATTGCGGATTCAGTAGGGACAGCCGCTATGTGGCTGGGTGCTGGAAGAGCAGCGAAAGATTCTGTAATCGACCTGGCTGTCGGACTTGAACTGCGCAAGAAAATCGGGGATGAAGTCAAAGCTGGTGAATCCCTTGTGACTATTCACAGTAATCAGGAAGATATTGAAAATGTGATAAACAAATTATATGAAAGCATCAAGCTCTCTTCTCAGAAAGTGGATGCTCCGACACTGATCCACACAGAAATCACAAATTAATCTCTAATAGCCTTTGTGTAAGGAAACTTCCTTCACAAAGGCTTTTTTATGTCCTAATGAAGTGGAGTTATATGAGAAAGATAAGAGAATTTTTATAATTAATTGTATAAAAATGGTTGCGGTGGAAAAAATGGTTCTATAAGTATTGATAAAAATGATAGATTTTGATTGGAGGACAGTTAAATGAAACGTTTTATATGTATAATGTCAGCATTCTTTCTAATAGCTTCTCTATTTCCTTCGCTGGGGTTTGCCCAGGAAAATAAGTCTGAATTAGCTCAGGCAGCGAAGTCAGCGATATTGATCGAACGGGATACAGGAGCAGTTCTCTATGATAAGAACAGCCATGAAAAGTTAGCCCCTGCATCAATGACGAAAATCATGACCATGCTTCTGATTATGGAAGCACTTGAGAAAGGTCAGATCAAATGGGGGGATGATGTCCGGACAAGCGAATATGCAGCTTCGATGGGAGGTTCACAAATCTTCCTTGAGCCTGGTGAATCGATGACTGTCAAGGAAATGCTGACAGGAATCGCAATAGGTTCTGCAAATGATGCCTCTGTGGCGATGGCTGAACATATCTCAGGCAGTGAAGAGGCATTTGTGGAGAAAATGAATAAAAAAGCGAAGGAACTAGGATTAAAAGACACTCAATTCAAGAATCCAACCGGCCTGCCGGCAAGTGACCATTTCAGTTCTGCACACGATATGAGCATGATGGCAAAAGAATTGCTGAAGTATAATGAAATCACCAAATTTACCGGCACATATGAGTCTTACCTGAGAGAAGACACTGAGAATAAATTCTGGCTGGTCAACACGAATAAGCTGGTCCGGTTTTATGATGGTGTAGATGGGTTGAAAACAGGATTTACAAATGAAGCGAAATATTGTTTAACGGCGACGGCCAAAAAAGGAAACATGAGAGTCATTGCAGTCGTTTTCGGTGCTTCCACTCCTAAGGAAAGGAACAGTGAAGTGACCAAAATGCTCGATTATGCCTTCAATCAATATCAAACCAAACCTATGTTCAAGAAAGGTGATCCTCTCTCTCAAGTAAAAGTTTCCAAAGGTCAGGAAAATAAAGTTCAAGCGGTAACGGACGAACCCATTTCACTGCTTACCAAAAAAGGTGAAAAGCTGGATAAAGTTGAGCAAAAGGTAACACTGTCAAAAGACTTGAAAGCCCCAATTAAAAAAGGCGACAAAGTCGGTACCCTTGTGATCAATAACAATGGGAAGAAAGTTCTTGAAAGCGACCTGGTAGCGAAACAGAACGTCAACGAAGCAAGCTGGTGGCAGTTGTATAAGCGTTCATTTGGAATGTTTTCAAAAGTTGGGAACTGATAGTGTCTAATAAATTCCTTTCGGAAGATAGATGATTCTAAAAAACAAAGTTTGAAAATATGTAGTGGATGTAATGAAGAAGCCTCTGTTTATTTCAGGAATCAACAATCTTTTAGAAATAAGTAAAAAATATGGCGAATTTCTTCTAGTTTTGTCAGGGAGAAGGAGTTCGGCACAATAATAGCGAAATGACTCACTATACGACAGAGAAGGAGGCTTTCTGATAGTGAGTCTTGCTATTAACCTGGAAGTGAAAAAAGATGTATTGTGTATACGTTTAAGTGGAGAGTTGGACCATCATACGGCTGAAGAGTTAAGGGAAGAGTCTTCAAAGCTTATCGAGAGTGAAAATATCAAGCATATCATTCTGAACTTAGAGGAATTGGGCTTCATGGACAGTTCAGGGCTGGGCGTCATACTTGGCCGATACAAGCAAATTAAACAAAAGCACGGCGAAATGGTGGTATGCGCGATTTCCCCGGCAGTCAACCGATTATTTGAAATGTCAGGATTGTTTAAGATCATCCGTCTTGAACCATCTGAAGAAAATGCATTACAAAGATTGGGGGTCGCCTGAACATGAGAAATGAAATGAATATTCAATTCAGTTCACTGAGCCAGAATGAGTCATTTGCACGAGTGACCGTCGCGTCATTTATAGCGCAGCTTGATCCGACTATGGATGAATTAACTGAAATCAAGACAGTCGTTTCCGAAGCAGTCACGAATGCCATCATCCACGGATATGAAAATAATCCAAATGGGATTGTGTATATTTCCGTTATCATGGAAGAAGATGGATTCATCGACATGACGATCCGGGATGAAGGGATAGGCATCGGTGATGTGGAAGAAGCAAGACAGCCTTTATATACTTCAAAGCCAGAACTGGAACGGTCGGGAATGGGCTTTACAATTATGGAAAATTTCATGGACGAGATAGAAGTGTCATCACACCCGGGTACAGGCACCACTGTAAGACTGAAGAAGCACCTGACCAATAGTAAAGCGCTATGCAATTAAGGAGTCGTGCCTATGGATGTCGAAGTGAAAAATGAAAAATCCCAGCCTTTTTTGAAGGATCATGAAGTGAAAGAGCTCATTAAACAAAGCCAGGCGGGTGATCAGTCAGCCAGGGATACCATTGTGCAAAAAAATATGAGGCTCGTTTGGTCCGTTGTTCAGCGCTTCCTTAACAGGGGATATGAACCGGATGATCTGTTTCAAATAGGCTGTATCGGGCTGCTGAAATCAGTGGATAAGTTTGATTTAAGTTATGATGTGAAATTTTCGACCTATGCTGTACCGATGATCATTGGAGAAATCCAGCGATTCATCAGGGACGATGGCACCGTAAAAGTAAGCCGTTCCCTAAAAGAAATGGGTAATAAGATCCGGAAGGCGAAAGATGAGCTTTCGAAGAAGTTCGGAAGGGTTCCGACTGTCAGTGAGCTGGCTGAGCACCTGGAATATTCCGTTGAAGAAGTGATTATGGCTCAGGAAGCCAGTCGTGCACCGTCATCCATTCATGAAACGGTTTATGAAAATGACGGCGACCCGATTACGTTATTGGATCAGATAGCCGATCAATCAGATCACAAATGGTTCGATAAGATTGCTTTGAAGGAAGCCATCAGGGAACTCGATGACAGAGAACGTCTGATCGTATACTTAAGGTACTACAAAGACCAGACCCAATCGGAGGTTGCCGACCGCCTCGGTATATCACAAGTACAGGTATCAAGGCTCGAGAAAAAGATATTGCAGACCATGAAGGATCATATGTATACAGAATGAAATCATAACCTTACACTTTTTTCCCTCAACAAAACTTGTTGGGAGAGAGTGCTAAGGTTTTTTTTGTTAATACACAGTAAAACAAATAAATTCAGTCTATAGACGATTTCGGGCTCTTACATAAATTATTACCGTTAATCCATACTATTGGTACAAGAGGGGAAAATTATGTTTTCAGGAAGTGAACAGAATGGAAGGAACTGTGTACATTCGGCTGAGGCATCGTGTGCAAGTGAAATCAGAAAGTATTGTGACTCTCGGTCAACTGGCGCAAATCATTGCCCCGGAAACTGTGCTCGACGGTTTGAAAAGCATAAGCATTCACCAGGTGACACCCTCTGATAAGAATATTGTTGTGATTGATGTCATGACTGTAATCAATCGAATGACCGACACCCATCCTCATTTGGATATTCAAACAATCGGTCCCGCGCAAAGCATCATCGAAGTCATCCTTGAGAAAAAGAAAGTATCACTGCCGCTATTCATAGGGGTGTGGATGCTTTTGTTTGTAGGTGCGGCAATGGCAATCATGAACTTTCATGAAGATGTCAGCATGAGGCAGGTCCATCAGACGCTTTATCATTTTATAACCGGTGAAAAAGATCCGCATCCATTACTCTTTCAAATCCCGTACTCATTTGGTCTTGGACTGGGGATGATCCTCTTCTTTAATCATATCTTCCGTAAAAGGCTGAATGAAGAGCCAAGCCCGCTTGAAGTAGAGATGTTCAATTACCAGCAGGACTTGGATCAATATGTCATTATGCATGAAAATAAAGAAAGTATGAAGCGGTTAGATGACAATTAATGTGATCCTAACATTATTTATAGGTTTTGCAGGAGGATTGGCGGTCGGGTCCGGATTTGTAGCTTTTTTAACTGTTCTGGGAATCATTCCAAGACTGACACAATTGACCAAGACAATGAAAATGATTCATTATTATGAAATTGCGGTTATCACGGGTGCACTGATGGGAGGGTTCATCAGTCTGAATAATTACACGATGCATATGAACCCGCTTGTCCTCATACCGATTGGATTAGCCAGCGGGGTCTTCATCGGGCTTTTGGCAGCGGCGTTGACTGAAGTGCTGAATGTCTTTCCAATCCTTGCAAAGCGGATCGGAATTGAAGGGCAGATTGTCGTATTAATCATGGCCATTGTATTAGGTAAGATCTTCGGTTCACTATTTCATTGGCTGTAC
>NZ_JABMCR010000112.1 GCF_013179555.1 Bacillus haikouensis | reverse complement strand
CCATTCCGCCCTTACCGATGACGGCACGTATGCCAAACCGTTTCATGATATCTCCTTGATAAGGCTCCTCTCGAATCGAAGTCGTCGGACCTGCAGCTTTTACATGCCAGTTGCCTTCGTCATCTTTCAGCATAACCGGACCGCAGTGGTAGATGACTTGGCCGTTTAAGTCTACCGGTGCATCGTTTTCGCTCAGATGCTTGTGGATCGCATCACGGCCGGTGTACATGCGGCCGTTGATCTGAACGACATCGCCCACTTTCAGTTCGCGGATCTTTTCTTCCGTGATCGGAGCTTCAAGAACGACCACGTTCTGCTTTTCACCAGAATCAGCAGCTGCCGTTTCAAGTTCTGCCTGTGATCCTTCTGTCAGGTCAATTTTGTCGCCTTCCTGGTAGAACCATTCATCGATGCCTCCATCTGCACTCAGCTTCATACCAAGTCGTCTGAATGCCCAGCAATTATACGCAACGGAAACAAAGAAGCTGGCCGGGATGCGATTCATCACGCCGACTTTACAGCCCAGCAGCGTTGTTTCCCCGCCAAAGCCCATCGTACCGATGCCAAGCTCATTGGCATTGTCCATCACATAGTCTTCCAATTTACGAAGATCTTCGTTCGGATTCACGTCATCCACTGTACGGAAAAGCTGTTCCTTAGCCAGATCATACCCCGAAGAACGGTCTCCCCCGATGCCGACGCCGATGAACCCTGCACTGCAGCCCTGTCCCTGCGCCTGGTAAACAGAATGCATCACGCATTTGCGGATCCCGTCAAGGTCGCGTCCGGCACGGCCAAGACCATCAAGTTCACAAGGGAGACTGTACTGGATATTTTTATTTTCACAACCGCCGCCCTTCAGGATCAGGCGTGCATCTACGTACTCCTTTTCCCACTGCTCGAACTTGATGACAGGCGTCCCAAGGCCGAGATTGTCCCCGGAGTTTGCGCCGGTCAGCGAGTCAACTGAATTAGGGCGAAGCTTTCCGTCCTTCGTAGCCTGCACCATTGCAGCATATATCGCTTCTTTGATCTCCAGCTGATTCACACCGACCGGAGTCTTTATTTTGAATGTAGGAAGACCTGTATCCTGACAAATCGGAGATACATTGTCATCCGCCATCTTCACGTTATTCGAAATCGTATCAAGGCTCATCGCCGCTCTAGTCCCCGCGTTCTCACGCTCTTTCGCTGAACGGATCGCCCGGCGCACATCCTTCGGCAGATTCGTGGACGTTTCCACAATCAAGTCATACATACTTTGCTGCAATGTCTCTTTATTCATCATTCTTCCCCTTTCCCCTCTACCAATCAAATTGTTCAAACGATTCTTATTTTTCACCAATCATTATACTCCTATAAGAATCGGATTGAAAGGGATTTCACATAGGAAATTCCTTCTCGAAATAACACGACACCGCATCCTCATGAGTCACCGAATACCCATTCTTTTGATAAAAATGAATCGCATCCGCCCACTGTTTATTTGTCTCAAGAATGAGCCTTCGTGCGCCAAGGGACTTAGCTTTATCCTCTAAATGAACGAGCATCCGCCGGCCAAGACCGTGCTTACGGTATGCTTTCACCACCGACATCCTCACCACTTGAAACGTATCTCGGCACTCTCTCCTGATTGCCCCGGTACAAACCATTCTCTTCCCGTCCATCCCGACATAAAATAAATCATCCCCCTGCATGTACTCCTTCCAGATATCCTGGATATCGGGGTTCAAACTGTGATCGATGAAGCCGAACCGTTCAAGGAAACCGTCCAGGATGACTTCTTTTGCATCGGGACACTGCTCTTCTTTGATTGCCTGTATTTGCATTTGACTCTCTCCTTTTATGGAACCATTGTTATGTATTTGACTAAAAATGGCGGATTCCTTCGAAAGAGTTTGATGAATTGCGACATGGTTCATCATTTTCCGGGAAATAACGTTGGCAGGGGTCGAATTATTTTTTCTTTAACTGGTGCCAGGCACAGATAGACGGTTTGTGCCAGGAACAAAACAAACGATTTGTGCCTGGCACAAAACAGCTTAATTGTGCCTGGCACAAAAGCGGTACATAGTGCCTGGAACAATATCCAGGCTTCTGAGGCAATCTCGAACCAACTGATCCTGACCGGCTCATTCCACATGCCTGCACCCATCCTGATCAATAAAAAAGAGCCCCATTCCAGGACTCTTATTCTTCACTCTTCTTAAATTGTTCGCACTTCGTCTCTATATCATCAATCATTGAAATCAAACGATCGATATCTTCTACATCAGCCTGCTCGGGGTCGATTGAATCCAACACATCGACAAACAGGTTCAAACGCTGTTTTAAGTAATCCACCTGTGAATTTTTATCGTTCACTGCTTTGCCCAACGGTATCTCTCCTTTCATACCTGTCCTATGGTAACCAATAATTTTCGGATTGACAAGGGGAACTCAGTTTTCAATAATGAGTTAGTGACTTATTTACAAAGGAGTTTTTTTATTATATGAAACCAACTACTCTCTCCAAGAAAATGTCCATCGACCATGATCCTTGGGAGGCTTACCTGGATGTTGAGGAGCATGGCGGCATCACGCTTTCCAACATCGAATTCACGACAACGACCTTATGCAATATGCGGTGCGAACACTGTGCTGTCGGTTATACGCTGACGCCGAAGGACCCGGATACGCTGCCGATGGATACCGTCTTTGAGCGCCTCGATGAAATTACAACGCTTCGTTCTCTTAGTATTACCGGAGGAGAGCCGATGCTTTCAAAGAAATCTGTGGAACATGTTGTCCTTCCGCTGCTGAAATATGCACATGCCAGGGGTGTACATACACAGATCAATTCGAATCTTACACTCGATCTGGATCGTTACTTATTAATTGCCCCGTATTTGGATGTTTTACACATTTCACATAATTGGGGGACGACGGATGAATTCATCGATGTCGGATTTGCGAATATGGAACGGAAGCCGACGCGCGAGCAGCGTCAGAAGCTGTTTGATCGTATGATCGAGAACAGCCGGGCATTGTCTGAAGCGGGCGTGCTCGTATCAGCCGAAACGATGCTGAATAAGAACACGCTGCCTTTTCTGGAAAAGATCCATCGCCAAGTCGTCGATGAAATGAAATGCGGCAGGCATGAGATTCATCCGATGTACCCATCAGATTTCGCTTCCAGCCTGGAGACCTTATCATTGGAGGAAACACGTGGAGCCATTAAAGACATCCTTGCATTCCGGGATGAAAATATATGGATGTTATTCGGCACGCTGCCCTTTTATGCGTGCAGTTCATCCGAAGAAGACCGTGAGTTATTGAAAGAGCTTTATTCTGCAAAAAATGTGACTGTCCGGAACGACCCGGATGGCCGTTCCCGTTTGAATGTCAATATCTTTACCGGTGACGTCATCGTGACTGACTTCGGCGATACTCCGCCGCTTGGGAATATTATGAGTGATTCCCTGCCAGGCATTTTTGATAAGTGGCAGGAACAGAAGCTGGCGAAGGAATTGAACTGTCATTGTCCTGCAGCCCGCTGCCTGGGTCCAAATGTATTGGTGAAGTCTATGTATTATCAGGATGTTGATTTTTCAAAAAGAAAAACCCTGATCGAACGCTGATCAATGTCCCAGCTTCTGATTGAAGCTGGGCATTTTTATTAGCATTCTATATGTCATAAAATGAACTATTCTTGGAAAAAAAGCGAATCTTCTTTAATATGATTAAATAGAAACTTATTCATCTACATTTGAGGGGTATTTCTGTATTAATAAACTTTATCATTTTAAGATTAATGTTCCGGTTCTGAAATAATCGTGCCATTTATAAAGCTACTTAGAATCATTATTGATAGCTCACTACCGGCCTTCCTCCTCTACTATCAATTACCCCAACTCATTCTATACATCTGCAGCCATTCCTCACCGTGACCATCTATGAAAACAAAAAAACACCCCGGAACAGAAATCCGAAGTGTTTTTATTTAACATTCTTGTGATTGACGGCTGCCTTTTCACGTGCCGTTTTCTCAAAGGGCTGCTCGCTTAACCCGTAGCGCTTAATTCTCTCTGCGTAATACTTTGCCCGTCTGGAACCGAACCAAAGTCTCATCGCTGTCGCTACTATCAAGACAGCACCAAACACTAATAAATATTCCATTGATTACAACCCTCCTTTGTTTAGAGTATTCTGAATATTATAACATATTACCAAAATGATTTAAAGGTAATATTTGAAGTTAATGTATTCCCTATTTCGACAAACAGTAAACATTATTTGAAGTTAAAGACCCGACCCTTGCCGCGTTAAGCGACAAGAGACGGGCCTTTAATGTTATCTCGGCGTTTCACTCGCCATAAATCCAAAGTGTACATGATCCTGAATCGGTATCGAGGCACCCACACCTTGTGATGTTACGTTTTTGACTACGATGGAACGTTTGGTTCCCTTCATTTGCAGGTAGACTTCACCGTAGGTCACTTTGCCTTTTTCATTGATGGCTGGTGCGTAAGCGTACAGATAGCCGAGGCGTTTTGGGGAAATATTATAGACCTGGCTCTTTTTCGTACCTGCGCCGACAATTGTTTGGAATGCAAGCGGCAGCTTTGAGTTATCCATCGCCTTGATCATCATCATTTTTTCGACATCATCCGCATGTGGAACCTTTGCGGTCAGTCCTCCTTTGACGACTTTTTGTGCTTCTTGGACGTAGTGGATCTGATAGTTGCCCTTTCCTCCTCGGTTATCATAGTAATTCGTGTTGATCTTCTGGTATTCCCAGTTTGGGGATGTTTCGGTTGAAGCGTAGTTCAGCGGCCACTCCCCTAAATAAATTGTTGCACGTAATCCAATGGTCGGTGCCTTATTAATCGAAGACTCATTCAGAATGCGGATCAGGTTGGGGTTTTCGATTTTGACTTTGGATGTGTCGAGCAGCTCCTGTGTAAAATCACTTGGCTGCAGATACGGCTGATCCTGTGTCGAATTCGGGTATGTGTTTTCTTTTGCAATGTTCAGGACAGAATTTGGAATGGTTACTTTGGCAGAATCCGTTTCTTTTTTTGGAGCTGGATTCTTTTCAGCATATGTGCCGGTAGCGGCAACAGAGAATGCGAATATGAACATAATGACGGTACGCATTAATTTCATGAGATAGTCTCCTTTCAACTTTAGCTTAAAGGGTTTGCCTTTAGTTTTTTCCTAGTTGAAGGAGCTTATCCGCGAAAACAAAAAATCTTATCTGAAAGAATATTTACAAAATTCGATAAATATTTTATAATGAGAAGAACCTGGAGGGTTGTCAGACATCATGGAATGCTGACAGTTTTTCATAAGTCATTTTCTATTTTTCCAAAGAAGCGGCGGTTCCCTATATGGGATACCGCCGCTTTTTTATGTTTCTTTTATGAATCGACCTCGATTTTCCCCGTGACAGACCGCTTCTTTTTCCCGATTGCTGCCACGGCCTTGATGGAAATCGTTTCTCTTATCCCCTGTTTTGGTTGAATGGATGCTGTGAAGCGTCCGTCATCTCCGGTCACCACATTATTCTCTTTAAGCATAACTTGATCTTGAGACAGTTTCAGTTTCACCGGGACACCTCTAAGCGGAAATCCGTTCGACGTCAACTGACCGGTAATTGTTTCGCCCTTTGCTGTAACAACCCTGTCCGGGATTTCAAGAGTGAGGACAGGGTTAGCAGGTTTGCAGCCGGCTGTCACATCTGCCGTTATAGAATCGAATATCCCGTCGACCACTGCACTTGCTGTGAACGAAGCCGGTTGAAAAGCCGTCCCCGGACTCACGACGACAACGGATGTGAATACACCGTCTTCATCTGTAATGGGATTTGCCGGCAGGAACTGCAGGATTGGAGACCCTGTCACTGTAACCGTTCGATTGGCAAGCGGCTGTCCGTCGCAGGTTAATGTCCCTGAAATAACGGAACGGCAGTTGATCCTGTTTCTTTTCAGCCTGCTTAACGTAATGGATAGATCCTGGCATTTTACACAACGGACAGTGACCTGCCTGGTTTCAGATGAGACTTGTTTTCCCGCTATCATGGTGCTGGCGGTGATGGTGATGATCTCATCCACGTCCGGGAACAGGACAAGCGTCGCATTATAGGTCCCATCTGCTAGGGTAATCGCCGGATCCGGTGTGACGATCACCTTGTTCGAAGCCGATTGAATCGTAAACGTAACCGCTGCTCCGGCAATCGGTGCACCGTCACAGGTAAGCTTCCCTGATAGCTTCGTCCCTTTGCAGCCAACGATATCAGGGATCGGATTTAAGGTAAGAACAGGGTTGATACACACAATACAATCCACTCGAATGATGATATAATCACTGAGCGTCACAGTTCCTACCTGTGCAGTCGCCGTTATGATGACACCTGGTGTAATCGGCGTTCCCGGTACAATCGTCACCCTCGTCGAAAAGCGGCCCGTGCTGTCCGTCACTGGATTTGGGTTATCGAATATCAATCCTGCAAACGATGATGTCAAATTCACCGTCACCCCTTGAAGCGGCCTGAAGTCACACAGGATCCTCCCGCTGATGATTCCTTCGCAGCTGATTGTCCCAACTTCATCCAGTTGGATCACCGGGTTCACACACTTATCAGCAGGGAAAAATCCGCATCCTTTTGGAGGCAGCTTGATTTTACAATGACTATTTTTTTTAGGTACCACTTTCGCATTCCTCAGTTTAATTTTTCTCACACACGATCATCCCTTTTCGCAAACTCTTGTCTTATTTTATTCAGCTTGAGAAGGACGGTTCGTACAATCCCTTTAATTGGTTGAAAAATAGATTGTCCGCCTAATGGAGAGTGTGGTAGAAATAAAATGAGCTTTTTGAAAGAGATACTATTTTCTTCACAAAAAAAGATCAGGGATATCGTTCCCTGATCCTTCTTTATTCCCGTTTGTCTATTCACCCCTCACTTCCCTACAACAAATAAAACCCGATTCCCATAATGAAATAAGCAGCCAGCAGGGTAAGACCTTCAAACCAGTTCGTTTCCCCGTCATTCGAAATGATGATCGTGACGAGAACGGCCGATACCATTGCGACCAGTTCAGGCAGTGTAAAGACCAGAGGCATGCTCGTTTCGAAGAACAGTGAAATGAACACAAGCACCGGTGCGACAAACATAGCAATCTGGAGGGTGGAACCTACAGCAATTTCGACGGCGATATCCATCTTGTTTTTATATGCCATGATAATGGCGGATGCGTGCTCAGCTGCATTCCCGACGATCGCAACGATGATGACCCCGATGAACAATTCACTCCAGCCGAATGCATGGCCGACTTCTTCAAATGTGTGGACGAGACTTTCCGAAACATAAGCAACAGCTGCCGTAGAAGCGGCCAGAATGAGGAGTGCCTTCCCTTTACTCCACTCAGGTTCCTCTTCATGAGCATGTTCCCCTTCACCTTCTCCATGCTGATACACACCGCGGTGTGTGACGAGCTTGAAGAAAAGCGCGAATAGGTAGAGTGCAATCAGGATGCCGGCGACTCCGATGCTCATTGCCATCGTCGCGCTTTCATCCATTTCCTGTGCGAATACTTCCGGAATGACGAATGCGACGATGACCGCGAACATCAGCAGTCCAGAGTTATGGCGTGCATCAAACACATTGAATGTCTGGCGTTTGAACTTAATTCCCCCGACGAAAAAGGAAAGTCCCGCTACCAGGAGGAGATTTCCGAGCACCGAACCTGTCAGTGACGCCAGGACGACCCCGATCAGTCCTGCTTTTAACGCAAAAATAGAGATGATGAGTTCTACTGCATTTCCGAATGTGGCATTCAACAATCCGCCGATCCTCGGGCCGGAAATGACGGCCAGACTTTCTGTCGCCCTTCCCATGAAGCCCGCTAACGCAATGATCGTCACGCAGTAAACACCGAACATCATGACAGTCGGCCAGTGAAGCAGACTTCCGATCACCGATAACGGAACGCCTGCCAGCACAAGTATCAAAAAGATTTTATTCACGGCGCATTCCTCTTTTCCTGAAAGTATTTGTAAGTTTCCTTATTAGTGTATGGATTGAACTATTTTTTTTGCAAAGAAACTCATGAATCGATGAAGAAAAGACACATTAATAGATAGATCATTATGAGGAGGAACATTCATGACAAACACGTTAAAAGATAAAGTAGCAGACCTGTTTTCCCACCACAAAGTCGGGACGCTCGCGACTATTCGCGACAATAAACCGTATTCACGCTTTATGATGTTCAATTCGGAGGATCTTACTCTATATACAGCTACGAATGAGCAGGCTCATAAAGCGGAAGATATCGCCCAGAATCCGAATGTCCATATCTTACTCGGCTACGACCGCGATTCCGACCATGAGCACTATGTAGAGATTGAAGCCAATGCCTCCGTCGAGGAATCCGCCGATCTCAAGGAAAAATTCTGGTCAGAACAGCTCAAACACTGGATCGCAAGTCCGGAAGACCCTGAATACCTGCTTTTAAAACTCACACCCGTCACTATCCTGTATTACGAAAAAACCGGCAAAGAGCCCCAGGAACTGACGCTTTAGCACAGAGAAGTACAGACCTTCATGGAATTAACGGAGTGTGAGGGGACTTTGATTCTGCCTGGTTTCCCTTTATAGATGCCAGCAGGTTACTATCACCCATATTCCCTTTGATCATAGTGGTTGAAACCAAAAAACGGGCCTTCATAGGGGATGATTCCCCCCTGAAGGCCCGTTGCTCTTCGTGTCAGCGCATTACTGTGTGACAAGTTCGAAGGTTTCTTCTATATTGATGGAGTCCTGGACTGATTGGACCATGGAGCAGTTTTTGCGTGTGAGCTTCATGGCTTTTTCGATTTTCTTTTCATCCAGCTTCTCTCCCTGGATGGTGAAATGCAGCGAAATTTCTTCTACACGGTTCGCTTCGTCTTCGTTTCGCACGACGTCCGCTTTGATATGGATATCATCAAACTCTATGCGCATCTTCTCAAGCACTTTGCGGAGGACACCTCCGCTGCAAACAGCAATGGAAGAAACCAGCAGCTGAAATGGACGAAAACCATACTCTTCGTTTCCGGACACCTCAAGCTTCCCATACGCCAAATCAGAATAAAATCCACCTTCCTGCATCTTGAATTCCATCTAACACACAACCCTTCGCTTTATATAATAATTTCTCTAAATTTTACTCCATTCGATACCCATTGCCAAACAATCGATTCCGGGGTAACATCTAATAAGGAAATTTACTAGTTTGGGAGTTTTTGCATATGAATCACTCATTATCATTCCGATTCTGGGTATTGGTTGCCATCGTTGCGATTTCAGGCTTCTCGCAGGGCATGCTCCTGCCGCTCATCGCTATTATTTTTGAGCAGGACGGAGTATCCTCCTCCTTGAACGGTCTGAACGCCACCGCCCTTTATATCGGAATCTTACTTGCTTCACCGCTTATGGAAAAGCCGCTTCAGAAAATCGGCTACAAACCGATGATCATCATTGGCGGCATCGTCGTCGCGCTGTCCCTTTTCCTTTTTCCGTTGTGGAAATCATTTTGGTTCTGGTTTGCTCTGCGATTGTTTATCGGGGTCGGCGATCACATGCTCCACTTCGCTACCCAGACTTGGATCACATCCTTTTCACCGAAAGAACACCGTGGCAGAAACATTTCGATCTATGGCGTTTCATTCGGGATCGGATTTGCCGTCGGCCCGCTGATGGCTCAGTTGATTGAAATCAGCCATGCGCTGCCGTTCATAATTTCGTCCTTATTGAGCTTGCTCGTCTGGAGCTTCGTCTTTAAACTGAAGAACGAATTCCCAGAACAGCAAAATTTAGGGAGTGCTACATTCCTGGGGTCGTTCCGGCGTTTCGGGAAAGTCTTAAAGTACGCATGGGTCGCCCTCCTGCCACCCCTCGGGTATGGATTTTTGGAAGCATCACTCAACGGGAACTTCCCGGTATTCGCCCTCCGGAACGGATTATCCGTCGACGCCGTTTCGATCCTGCTGCCCGCTTTTGCGGTCGGAAGCATCATCTCGCAGGTACCACTGGGTGTGATGAGTGACAAATATGGCAGGCAGAACGTGCTGCTCACCGTCATGCTGATCGGCTTCCTGTGCTTTACCGCGGCAGGCTTCGTTTCAGAATCGACGCTTGGGTTATTCATCTGCTTCACGCTTGCCGGAATGGCGGTCGGGTCGACTTTTTCACTCGGCATCAGTTATATGACCGATCTTCTGCCGAAAGAATTGCTTCCTGCCGGGAATATTATGTGCGGAATCTTCTTCAGTTTCGGAAGCATGATGGGACCATTCATCGGTGGAGTTGTAATTGAATGGTTCAACGGACCAAGCTTTTTCTATCTGATCAGCTTTATGATGCTTGTTATCTTTGTAAGCCTGCTCGTCTTCTCCCTGCAAAATAGGCGACGGGAAATCACCCAAAATTAATTAGCACAAATCCCTTTTCTTTCTCATATAGATATGGTACTATCAGATTATAATAATTATAAATAATAAATCTCTTTAAAAATGTTCATCCACGCACATATAGATTTGCTGTCATCCTTCATTGGTGGCAGCTTTCGTTGTTTTATAAGGAGAATGACGTTGATTATTATTCTCAATTATAAATATCTATTTTCAGTTACAAAAGGAGGAGTACCATATGATCTCACAAACCAAAGCCCTTACCCTCGAAGAATCCAATGAAGAACTCAACTTGCTCGAAAAAATACAACCGCACGCTGAATTGATTGCGGCGTTAATTAGCGGTGTGTTCATATTATTCGGATGGCTTTTCTCTAAAGGCGATACCGGCACGCTCAGCATCACTTTCTATTTACTCGCCTTCGTCATCGGCGGCTTCGCAAAAGCAAAGGAAGGAATCGAGGAAACGATCGAGAACAAGGAACTCAATGTCGAAATGCTGATGATCTTTGCCGCGGTCGGATCCGCCATCATCGGCTATTGGACGGAAGGGGCCATTCTCATCTTCATTTTCGCAGTCAGCGGCGCCCTTGAAACCTATACGATGAATAAGAGTCAGAAAGAAATTTCCGCACTCATGGAAATGCAGCCAGAAGAAGCCTGGCTCGTGACATCCCGGGGTGAAGAGAAAGTCCAGGTGTCAAGCCTTGAAATCGGGGATCACATCCTCATCAAGCCTGGTGAACGCGTTCCGACAGACGGGATGGTCATCAAAGGAACGACTTCCATTGACGAAGCAGCGATTTCCGGCGAAGCACTTCCGGTTACCAAAGCGGCCAGTGATGAAGTATTCGCCGGGACGGTCAATATCAACGGGGCGATCACCGTTGAAATGACCAAGCCGAGCAGCGAAACATTATTCCAAAAAATCATCGATCTTGTGCAATCCGCCCAAAGCGAGAAATCCCCTTCCCAACTGTTCATCGAACGCTTTGAAGGTACGTATGTAAAGGTCGTCCTGCTCGTCGTCTTCCTGATGATGTTTCTCCCTCACTTCCTGCTTGGATGGAGCTGGACGGAGACCTTCTACCGGGCGATGGTGCTGCTCGTTGTCGCATCTCCTTGTGCACTGGTCGCATCGATCATGCCGGCAAGCTTGTCCGCCATCTCAAACGGCGCAAGGCACGGGATCCTTTTCAAAGGCGGCGCTCACCTCGAAAATCTGAGCAATCTGAAAGCCATTGCTTTTGACAAAACAGGGACACTGACGAAAGGGAAACCTGCTGTAACGGATACACTAATTCAACAAGGATATGAAGAAGAGGAAGTCATGACCGTCATCGCTTCCATTGAAAATCAATCGAACCACCCGCTCGCGCAGGCAATCGTCGGCCATGTCCGCAGAGAAACAGGGGCAGACCTATTCCAGCCCGATTCACTAGAAGACGTGTCCGGCTGGGGTGTGAAAGCCATGGTGGACGGAACTGAGTGGAAAATCGGAAAAGCTGAATTTGTCGGAAAAGAAATAGCAGGCAAGTATATGGATGGAGCATACAGCGGACTTGCATCCCAAGGTAAAACAACGGTTTTCGCCGCAAAAAATGGCGAAATCGCTGCTTTGATCGCTCTTAAAGACGTCGTCCGCAAAGAAACGGTAGAAGCCCTCCAATTACTGAAAAAAGAAGGCGTCGAAACGATCATGCTTACGGGTGATAACGAAAAGACCGCCGGCGCCATCGCGAAAGAAGCCGGGGTCACATCATTCATCGCCGAGTGTCTTCCTGAAACGAAAGTGGAAGAATTGAAGAATCTCAAGAACCACTTCGGAACGGTTGCCATGGTCGGCGACGGAATCAACGATGCACCGGCACTTGCCACTGCCAATGTCGGCATCGCGATGGGAGAAGGAACCGATGTCGCACTCGAAACGGCGGACGTCGTCCTGATGAAAAACGACCTCACCCGTATCGCCGAAGCCATCAAACTATCAAAAAAAATGAAGCGCATCGTCCAGCAAAATGTCGTCTTTTCCATCGGCGTGATTATGGTCCTCATCGCTTCCAACCTCCTGCAAGTGCTGGACCTCCCATACGGAGTCATCGGGCATGAGGGAAGTACAATTTTGGTCATTTTGAACGGATTGCGGTTGTTGAAGTCATAAAATGAGGGTGGGACAAAACTAATGACCACGACATAAAGACGAACAATTTCAGCGTATGTTCTTAATACCGCTAATGATTTCCGTGCAAGACTTCGCTTTCCGCGGGTAGCCCGTGAGCCTCCTCGGCAAGCCTGCGGGGTCTCACATTAGCCACTTCTCCCGCAGGAGTCTTCGTCTTGCACTCCAATCAACCGCTGTAAAGTGCTAAAGCTTAAGTGTACATTGAACAAAATAATAACCCGAACTAATTTGCCAGTTAGAAGGCAATTTAGTTCGGGTTTTACTTAGACTATAACACTTTTGTCCCAGCCTCATTTGTAAGTTAGGTATCATCTTTTGAAACCCTTTTTATTTTCCCTGATGTTTTTCCAGCATATCACTTAGATAGTCTTCC